>LVVU01000186.1 GCA_006954465.1 Candidatus Methanoprimaticola hominis | reverse complement strand
ACGGAGCCGTCGATGTCGGCATCAATGACCTTCGTGGGTCTGCGGTTGGCATCCAGATGGAGGCCGTAATTGGCGGTCTTCCCAAGGATGGCCGCCGCCAAAGCACCGGGACCCCCCTCGCGGTTGGTCCTGGCTCCTATGAACGAATTGACGAATGAGAGCGCGGAGGACTCGGCCCATGCCACATGGTCCCCCAGCGAGGGGACGTTCGCCCCGGTGTACGGGGTGCACGAGCACGTCTTCATGACGCCCATCCTGCCGTAGAGGTCGATGATCCTGAGCTGCTTCTCGGCGAACTCGGGGGTGATGTGCATCTCCTTCCAGCGGTTCCTGTCCATCCCGACAGGATTCAGGGTGGAGGGGACGGACACCTTGGCACCGCCCGCGGCCATGTCCTCGAGATACTTCAGCCCCCCGTCGCCGATCGTCTTGTAGGAGGCACCCGAGAGATGCGCCGAGGTGATGTCTATGAGATCCTCGGCGCCGTAGATCTTGCCGAGCGCGGTGACGAGCTCCATGGCCTTCTGCCTACTCTCGCCCTCCTCGCCGTCGAAGATCGCCTGCTCCGCCCTTGTTAGGTACATAAAACGGGCAACGACGAGGCCAGTAAATAGTTATACGTCGCAACAATGGGAAGAACCATGGGGATGGAGCAGCTGGTGCCGTTCTTGGCGGTCGCAGCCGGAGGAGCATTCGGCGCTCTGATGAGATTCTCCGTCTACAGGGCGGTGGAGACGGACTTCCCATGGGCCACGTTCATCGTCAACATCGTCGGATGCTGCCTCGCATCGTTCCTCATGTTCAGATGGGGCATCGATGCCGAAGGTCCGTTGAAGACCCTCATCTTCACGGGATTCTTCGGCGCATTCACCACGATGTCGACGTTCTCGATCGATACCGTGAACCTCATGACCGCCGGCTCGTACGGACTCGCCGGGATCAACATCCTGATGAACTCGGTCCTCTGCGTGATCGGAGCCGTCGCAGGAAGATGGCTCGCGCTCCTCTGAGTCGCGAGCTCGGGATCACTGCTCGATCATGAACCTGAGACAGTACGGGATCTTCTTGCTGTTCGCCTTGTGGAACTCGACGCATTCGACGCAGTTCCCATGGCGGAGGCACTCCGCAGGGCAGTTGCAGTTCTCGTTCAAGACAGGTATGACATCCATGCTGACGGAATCGGATCGCTTCCGATATCTGTATTTCGGACCGTGCGTACGGATGATGTCATCAGGGGTCCGCCGGCTTCGCTATGTCCGCGAATTGGAACTTCAGCGCCTTCGGCAGGTCCGATACGGCCATCTCGATCTGGTATCCGATCCTCCCAGCGCTGAAGTAGATCCTCTCCAGACCCTCGGCGGTGGCATCGAAGGTGACCTTCATCGGCCTCTTGAGGGACAACGGGGAGCACCCTCCGTGAACGTAACCGGTGATCTTGAGGAGATCGGCCGATTTGATCATCTGGACCGACTTCTCCCCGACGCTAGCAGCCGCCTTCTTCAGATCCAGCTCCCCGGTCACGGGCACCACGAACACATAGTAGCTGTGGTCCTTGGACTCCGTCACCAGGGTCTTGAAGACCTCCTTGGGATCCTCCCCCATGGCCTCCGCGACATCGGTCCCGGAGAGCGGCGAATCCCCGTAGAAGTGCACCTTGTACGAGATACCGAGCTTGTCGAGATGCCTCATGGGATTGGTCTTGACGTCCATGCTGCCGGAATCGGCGGTCGGATATTTGAACAGGACCCGCCCGCGCGCGAACGAAGATTAATACGGGCGTGGCATTGGGGGATTCAGAGGCTTAGAGATGACCAACATCTTCCATGACATAGACCCGGCGCTCATCACACCCGAGAGCTTCACCGTGGTCATCGAGATCCCCAAGGGAAGCAAGACCAAATACGAGCTGGACAAGGACACCGGGATGCTCAGGCTCGACAGGATCCTGTCCACATCCACCCACTACCCCGCCAGCTACGGATTCGTCCCCAGGACCTACGCCGACGACGGGGACCCCCTGGATGCCCTCGTCCTCTGCTCCGAGACCATCGCCCCCCTCACCCTCGTCCAGTGCCGCCCCATCGGAGCTATCCTGATGGTCGACGGAGGAGACAACGACGAGAAGATCATCGCAGTAGCCGAGGGAGACCCCGACTACAAGGGCGTCCAGAAGCTCGAGGACCTCCCCAAGCACCTGATCGACGAGATGTGCCACTTCTTCAGCGTCTACAAGGCCCTGGAGAACAAGAAGACCGAGATCAACGGCACCGTCGACAAGGCCCAGGCCGAGAAGCTGGTCCAGGCGGCCATGGACGGCTATCAGAAGAAGTACGGCTCCTGCAAGTGCTGCTGCAAGGAGTGATCCAAACCGGGTCCGGGCGACCGGACCCCTCTTCCTTTCTTCTCAGGGGCCGAGGCACCCGATGGGTATCACGAACACGCCATCGTTGCGACGGTACGCGAAGCCCGTGTATGTCACGACCGCAAGGAAAGCAGGGTCCCCTTCCTGCTCCGAATCTATCCTCTCCCTCAGCATGAGGAGATGCTTCGCCGCGGAATCGATGGCCCCCCTCCCCAGTTTTACCTCGAAGGCCGCCCATCTGCCATCGGACAGATGGATGATGGCATCCGCCTCCAGTCCGGACTTGTCGCGATAATGGAGGACCTGCCCTCCGAGCGGAGTCGCATATGCAAGTAGATCCCTTATGACCAGGGATTCGAAATACAGGCCGAACGTCTCCGGATCCTGAAGGAGATCGTTCGCCGATGCGTTGAGGAAGAATGCGCCTATTGCCGGATCCGAGAAATGGCGGATCGGGGAAGTGCGCACCACTGTCTTCGAACGGAGCTTCGGACACCACGCAGGCAGATCGTCGACGACGTATATCGACTCGAGAGTCCGGATGTAGTCGACCAGTGTGTTGATGTGCATCTGATGGGCGCCGCCGTTCGTAACATCTGCCAGTATCGCTGTGTTGGCTGCTTCCGTAGACTCATTGCGAGCCAGGGATCTGAGAAGCTGCCCCATACGCGCCGGATCGCGACTCTTACCGTCAGGTGCTGTGATCTGCTCCTGCAGTATCGTCCGGCAGTATCCTTCCAACTGCAATCTGGCCGTGGACTCCTTCACATCTATTGTCGCTGGCCAACCGCCTCTTGTAATCAACTTTGCAATATCCTGGATCGTATGAGCGGATTCGCTCGTAGAATCGACTGCACCTGAAAACAGCTGTCTTAGAGATATCTCCCCGTTAGAATCGCCTGACTCGAAAAGAGACATCGTCGTCATC
>LVVU01000185.1 GCA_006954465.1 Candidatus Methanoprimaticola hominis | reverse complement strand
AAGAACGAGCAGAACCTGATCGACATGTGCCTGTTCCGCAAGGGCAAGCTCAAGCTGTCGATCTGAATGACCTACCAGCCTCAGACCGTATAGAACCAACATCTGGATTGGACATCGCATGCGACCGATTCGGATACGGGTTCTATCCTCACATCCACCTTGTACGGAGAGGAACGGGAACCGGCGACTACGCCTTTGACGACACCTTTGTCAATCTTCAGATCGAGGACATGACCTTCTCTGAGATACGCACGTCCCCTCGAAATCCTGCGATCCTCATCCGCGTACGTCTCGAGATTCTCGATCCATGCGCGCCCCCACCAATTGGAGACCAATCCCCTTCCGGAGACCTCCACGGGATCCATGACTGCCTTCGCCACGATATCACCTCAGCGCGAAGAGACCCATGATCTCCTCGTTGGACATCTTCGTGATCCAGGACTCTCCGGTTCCTACGACCGCATCGGCCATGCCGGACTTATCCTCGATCATCTCATCGATGGATTCCTCGATCGTACCCTTGCAGATGAGCTTGTAGACGGTGACCTCCTTGGATTGACCTATCCTGTAGGCGCGGTCGGTGGCCTGGTTCTCCACGGCCGGGTTCCACCATCTATCGAAATGTATCACATGGTTCGCCGACGTCAGGTTCAGTCCGACGCCTCCCGCCTTCAGCGAGAGCACCATGTACGGGACGTAATTGTCCTGCGAATTGAACTTCGCGACCATCTTGGAGCGCTGCGCAGGAGGCACACCCCCGTGGATCACCAGGCCCTCCTTCCCGAAGACCTTCTTCAGGCAATCGTTCAACGGGCCGGTCATCTCCCTGTACTGGGTGAATACCAGCACCCTCTCCCTCTTCTCCTTGATGGTCTCGCAGATCTGCTCCATGACCTGCATCTTCCCGCTGCCCTTGTCGGAGAAGTCCCCGGATCCATTGTATTGATCGGGATGGTTGCAGATCTGCTTGAACTTCGTCAAAGATGAAAGGATGACCGCGGACTTGTACTTGGGATCCATTGACTTCAGGGTGTCCTTCAGGCCGTCCGCCAGCTTCGAGTATATGGCCGCCTGCTTCCTCGTGAGGGTGACGTACTTCTTGATCTCGTTCTTCTCCGGAAGATCGTCGGCTATCCCGCGATCGGTCTTCAGCCTCCTCAGGATGAATGGCGACGTGGTGCTACGGAGCATCGCATAGGTGCGGTCTCCTGCATTGGACACGACATCGGAGAAGAACGCCTTGTCCCCCAGGAGGCCGGGATTGATGAAATCGAAGATGGACCATAGGTCCCAGAGACCGTTCTCCACCGGGGTGCCTGTAAGAGCCACATGGAACCTGGCCTTCAGAAGCTTGGATGCCTTCGCCTGGATGGTCTCGCGGTTCTTGATCGCCTGGGCCTCGTCGAGTATCGCGACATCCCATTCGACCTCCCTCAGCCATTGGACTCTGGCGAGCATGCCGTAGGTCGTGAGGGTGAGGAATGAATCGTCCAGCAACTTGTCCTTTCCATGGACCACATTTACCGTCATATCGGGAACGAAGCGCTCGGCCTCAGCCTTCCAATTGCCGAGCAGGGACGGGGGAACGACGAGTATCGCCTTCGCTCCGGACCCCATACGGGTGGACAGATATGCGAGAAGCTGAACCGTCTTGCCCAACCCCATATCATCGGCGAGGCACGCACCCAGTCCGAGATTGCCGAGCTGCGTGAGCCATGCGACACCCGTCTCCTGATACGGACGCAGAGTGGCTCTGAACGAATCGGGGATGCGCACCTCCGTGGTGCTCGGGTCAGACAGCTTCCGCATGAAGTCCTGCATCCATTCGCCGAACTCCACATCTATCCTCTCGGGAAGCTGCGTGGTTCCGCCTCCGGCGAACATCATCTTCAAAGCCTCGCTCATGGAGATTCCCGCATCAGCGTACTGTCTAGCGCGCTCCAGGGTCTCGAGGGTCCTGCTCAGACGGGCTTGGTTGACCTCGACCCACTTGCCTTTGATCCTGGCGAGACCGTCGGAGCTCCTGGTGAGTGCCTCGATCTCCTCCTCTGTCAGAGGCTCGCCGTCTATGGAGAGCTGCGGATCGAAGGACAGCACCGTATTCAACCCGATGTACCCGTCGCCCTTCTCTCCGATCATAGCAGATAGAGTGATGTTGGAACGGGCTCCATGCCAGTTGGGGATTCTGCATTTGATCCCGCACTCCTCGTATATCGGGACCTCGGTGAGGAACGTATAGGCCTCGTCGGAGGTGAATCCGAGGGGGTGCATGAGCTCCCCTGTGGATGCGAACGAGGCGATCATCTCGCTGCGGGATGCCGCCGCATCGATGTTGGACAGCAGATCGAGAAGCTTCTCCCTGTCGTCACGGTACTCCTCAAGCGCGTAGCGCAACGGTAGATGGGTCCTTCCGGATTCGGGAGAATAGGTGGCCATGAACGCGAACGGATAACCGTCATCGCCCTTATTCTCCACCAGATGGAAGAAGATCTTCCCGGGTACGTGGAGGTCCTGGTTCTTCTCGGTGATATAGAGCTCGACGGAATCGTCCGTGACGGCGATCTGCCTGCGGAACACCGCCAAGAGGTTGTCCCATACCGATCTGACCCATCCGGAACGGACATATTCGGCACCGGGGATGAAAGGAGGCGGCCCCACCTTCTTCATGAGGTCGACGGAATCATCGATGATGATCCCCTCGCGATCCTGCTCGATGCCTTCGTTCCCGATGATATACCGGACGAATGCGGATCCGACACGATGGAGATATTGCAGGGATACAGGGAACCAGTCCTCTGGATCCTTGAACGACATCTCGTATAAGGCGGCATAGCGGTCCTCGCGGAAGGCCTTCATGGCCTGCGTCTCAGGCAGACCTTCAGGAATCGTCTCCGGGAAATCGGTCTCGAATCCGTCTGGACGTATGATGAACTCAGCGGGGGAAGCAGCCTTCCTTGTACTCGCCATGTGTTGATGATGTTTCGCTTCCCCTATAAGCCTGATGTCGAAGCGGATTCGAACCCGGTGGTTCTTGAACATATAGGGTTGAAACTTACATATTGACAAGTGTTAAGAAATCTGCCTACAACAGATATGGTAGATGCAGAATAGACAGGGAAAGCCGCCCTTCGGGCGGTTGATAGTGAGGACAGAGCAACGTCTCTCTGCGATGGGATCGGAGCCCCCTCTGCTGCGAAGGCCGCGATGACAGCGAAGCTTCATCAATCGAACACGATCTCCAGATTCCCGTTGCGGAGATAGGCCAGCATCATGAAGTTCTCCACGTTGGAATGACCGAAGGC
>LVVU01000184.1 GCA_006954465.1 Candidatus Methanoprimaticola hominis | reverse complement strand
CGACGTCATTGTCTGCGATGAGGCCGTCTCCGCCCTGGAGGAGGCCTTCTCCGGATTCGTATCGACGGTGAGGGCATGAAGGTCGGATCGAGGGAGTCCAAGCTGGCCATGCGCCAGACCGAGATCTTCGTCTCCAGGATGGCCGAGGCCAATCCCGGCGAGGAGTGCGAGGTCATCGGCATGAAGGCGCTGGGGGATATCGACCTCACCTCGAGGCTTGACCAGCTCCCCTCCACGGGCGCATTCGTCCGCGAATTGGACGACGCACTCCTGAGCGGAGCGATAGACTGCTCCGTGAACTCGCTGAAGGACATCCCGATCACCATGGATCCCGGGCTCGTCATCGGAGCAATGTTCCCCCGCGACGACCCCTGCGATGTGATACTCCCGTGTCCTCTCGAGGACCTCTCCGTGGGGGCCCGCGTGGGGACCGCATCCGTCAGGAGGGAGAACATCCTCCGCGAGATCCGTCCGGACCTCGTCATAGAGCCGCTCAGAGGGAACATCCACACCCGCCTGAGCCGTCTCGACAACGGAGATTTCGATGCGATCATCCTCGCCAAGGCCGGGCTCGACAGGATGGGGATCGACCGCCCCATGCATGTGCTCGACGACACCGTGTTCATCCCCGCTCCCGCGCAGGGTATCATCGCCGTCGAGTGCAGGAAGGACGACAAGGCCGTCCGCGACATGGTCCTGAAACTGGATTCACGCTCCTCGCGCCTGGAGGCTGGCGCCGAGAGGGGCATCATGAAGCTCATGGGCGCCGGATGCTCGTCGCCCGTCGGCATCAATGCGAAACTCGACGGTGATGTCATCCACGTGAACGCCGTCTCCTTCGGATACTCCGAGGAGACCAGGCGCGTATCCGTGGACATCCCCGTGCATTACGTGATGGACGAGCTCCTCGGCATCGCCGAGTACCTCGTCGGAAAGAGGGATGTGATCATATGACCGGCAAGGTGTATCTGGTTGGCGCAGGTCCGGGCGATCCCGGGCTGTTCACCGTCAGGGGCCTGGAGCTCCTGAGGTCTGCGGATGTTGTGTTCTACGATGCTCTGGCGAATCCCGATCTCCTCAAGGAGTGCAAGGAGGGCGCCGAGCTCATCGATGCTGGGAAGAGGGCCCGCGACCACCACCTCAGCCAGTGGCAGACCAACGAGCTCCTGGTGAAGTACGCTTCCGAAGGGAAGGTCGTCGTCCGTCTCAAGGGTGGGGACCCGTTCCTGTTCGGACGCGGAGCGGAGGAGGCGGAGGAGCTGAGGAACGCAGGCGCAGAGGTGCATGTCGTTCCCGGGGTGTCCTCGTCGATCTCCGTCCCCGAGCTCGCGGGGATACCCGTCACCCACAGGGACTACGCGTCCATGGTGACATTCGTCACCGGCCACGAGAAGGACGGACGCGAGGGGGACCGCGTGGACTGGAAGGCATTGGCCGACAGCCACGGGACCATCGTCGTGCTCATGGGACTGGGCAACGCCGCCAACATCTCCAAGGGCCTGATCGAAGGAGGCATGAGCCCCGACATGCCTGCGGCCGTGATCTCCAAGGGATCCACCCCCGACCAGAGGGTCGAGGTCACCAAGGTATCGGACCTCGCCAGGACCATCGAGGAGAAGAAGCTGGAGGCGCCCGGCATCATGGTCATCGGACAGGTCGCCTCGGTCAGGGAGAGGCTGGGTGACCTGATATGACCACACTGGGATTCACCCGTCCCTCGAAGAGGATCAAGGAGTCCATCGAGCAGGCGACCAAGCTGGGATTCGAGGCCATGGGCGCCCCGTCCATGGACATCCTGCCCGGAGAGGACTCTGAGTTCGTCAGGCTGGAGGAGTCCCTCGTACCCGGATGCATCGCGGTGTTCTGTTCGGTCACAGCGGTGGAGGAGTGCAGGACCCGCTTCGGCGACGGTCTCAAAACAAAGATGGAGGGCTGCAAGGTCGTCTCCATAGGTCCGGCCACCACCAGGAAGCTGGAGGCCGAGGGGATCTCGCCCGAAGCGGTTCCCGAGGAGTACTCCTCCGGAGGACTGGTCAGGCTCCTGGGGCCGGAAGCATCAGGACGCCGCGTCGTCCTCATAAGATCGGACAGCGGCTCCGATGTGCTCTCCGACGGTCTGAGGGATGCGGGTGCGGATCTCGTCGATATCGCATCCTACAGGCTCAAGGACGCCGGGATGAGCATCGCCCTGCTCCACCTGCTGACGATGATCAAGCAGGGGAGGCTCGACGTCATGGCCTTCACCTCGCCCAAGTCCGCTTCGATCTTCATCTCGCAGGTCGAGGATCATTTCGGAAAGGAAGCGGGCGATGCGTATCTCCACAAGGTGAAGATAGCGGCCATCGGCGGACCCACGTCCGAGAGGCTCACAGAACTGGGGTTCGAACCGGACATCGTTCCGGAGAACGCCACCTTCCAGGATATGCTGGAAGCCATCAGGGAAGCGGTTCCGCAGAACTGAACAAACGAGGCGGTCCGGGATGCCTCCCGGACCCCTCTTGCTCCTCATTCGAGAAGCTTGAAGCAGCAGGGCACCTGTCTGCAGGCCGAAGTGAAGAAGTAGACCTGCGCATCCTTGCCCTTGAGGACCTCCAGAGCGGTCTGCCAGTCCATCACGGACACGTCCTGGAACACGATCCAGTTCACGCGTCCGCCCTCGGACATGACTGTCTCCATGTTATTCTTGAGGTCCCTGACGAAGTCGATGCCGTTGTCGCTGACGTAGTCCCTGTCCAGCAGGACGATCCTGGACTCCGGTTCCTGCTTCCTGATCTCCTCGACGACGAGGTCCTTGAGGAATTCGAGGCCGTCCAGTCTGAATCCGGCGATGGATGTGACGTCCTTCTTCGAGACGAAATCCCCGACCTTGTCCCTCGGGTCGCTCTCGCTCGGGCATGAGCTGATCATCATGAGTCGTGACAGGCGGTAAGGCGATAATAGGATTGTGTTGCAGGTACGATCGTGTCAGAGATATGGACACTTAATTCGTAGGTATAATCTCTTTAAATACAATGAACTTACAACCTAGATTAAGTTTGTCATAACGCTCTATCAGTCAGCTGGCTATCCGGCTGAAAATGTAGTCCAAGTCGTAAAACGCGATACAATTTAAATATGTCTCATATAATTTGAGAGATGAGGAACTAGTAGACCGTTCGCTTAATTCATAAACAAATTAAACTTCAATTTCATCCATCTTGTAGGTCCATCTGTAGACGACAGGTTCCTCGTTCACTCTGTCGATGTACTTGTAGATGCGATCCGCCAGTTCGTCATAGGAACTCGCCCTGATGCCTCTGAGCATCGTCTTGGCCA
>LVVU01000183.1 GCA_006954465.1 Candidatus Methanoprimaticola hominis | reverse complement strand
GGTATCGGTCTTCGACAGACTCCTCGATTCGGGTGCTACCGTCGTGGTCATAGAGCACGATCTCGATATGATCCGCAATGCGGACTACATCATCGACATGGGTCCGGGAGGAGGGACGATGGGCGGGACGATCGTGGTATCCGGCACACCCGAGGATGTCGCCAGGTGTCCCGATAGCATCACTGGAAGATACATCCGTCTGCCCGTCAGGCAAGGATGAGACCCCGCAACCCCAGTAGGCTCTGGATGCCGACCGCCGGGGTTCGCAATCGGGCGATTGTAGCCGCCGGTTCCGATCGGAAGCGACGATTTCCGAGTGATTTATCGAGAGGTTTAATAAAGGATACCAGCAATCGGGTGTTGTCTGGCTTGGCCGGGGTGCTTGGCGTGCCCTATACCCGAAATCGTCAATACGCGGGGGCGACAGCAGGGGACGGCCCCGCTGAACTATCCAAGCCCACAGAGCGACGATGAAATCTTGTCCTGCAGAGTCGGTGTTTGCGCAGGAAGCGGCCGGAGGGTCGCGGTCCACGCATCAACCGGGGGAACCGGGTCAGGTCCTGACGGGAGCAGCCTCACCTCGGACTACTGACGTTTGCGGGGTGACAGGGTCGAGAAGCGAAGTGGTCAACTTGGACAGAGAGGTAGGGTCAACCCCTGTGGCCAGGCGCTTCCTCATTCTTCCTTCGGCTTGCATCCGGTTATGATGTCCTTGGCGAAATCGAACAGGACTTCCGTATCCTTGCCGTCGGTGAGCTTCAGCTTCCTGGAGTCGTCGACCTTCCCGACGACGGCGCCCTCGCAGGACACCTTAGAGAATATGTCGATGATCTCCTGGGAGTTCTCGGGAGGGCAGGCGAAGCAGAATCCGCATCCCTGATAGGACAGATGCCACCGGATGGGATCGACGTCCTTCGGAGCGGGGATCTTCGTCACATCGACGATGGCACCGGTCTCGGAGCATTCGAGCATCATGCCGAGGGTCCCGATGCCTCCGGGATTGCTCATATCCTTGCAGGCATGGGCCAGATGCTTCTCGCCCACGATAGCGACGGCCTCCATCTGGTTCCTCACGATATCGTCCGATTTCTGAACGGTCGTGACGAACGCGTAGCGCAGATGATCGGGGTAGAATCCGTCGGTATCGATGACGAAGACGATGTCGTCCCCAGGAGCCGCGGTGCTGCTCCTCAGAAGCGCATCCTTGGCGACCTTGCCAACGATGGAGATGTCGATCGCATTGTAGTGGCAGTCAGGATGGACGTGACCGCCCACGATGGGGACCCCGAACTTCCTGATGCCGTCCTGCATGCCGCGGATGATCTCTTTGCAGACGTTGCCGTGGACGATGGACATGACATCGACCATCGCCAGAGGCCTTCCGCCCATGGCTGCGATGTCGTTGACGTTGACCAGCACGGCGAAGTATCCTGCGTAGTACGGATCGGTCTGCACGAGGGATTCCATGATCCCGTCGGCAGCGAAGAGGATGTACTGGTCGCCGACATCGATCGCCGCCGCATCCTCCCCCTCCGCCGCCGCTACCTAGGGGAACTCCTTCGTGGGAAGAAGGTCCACGATCCTGTGGATCGCGTGCTTGCGGGTGACGCCGGGATAGTTCCGGATTGCCTCTGCGATTTCTGAGATCGACGCCATAGTCCTTTCCTCTTGAGTCCCCAGATCGAGAGACCGCAGGATGCGATCATCGCGATGAGGAGGATGATGTACATGTAGGGGTTTCCGTCGCCTGGAAGCGCGACGTTCATGCCGTAGAAGCTGGCGAGCATCGTCGGGATGGCGATGATGAGTGTGATGGATGTCAGGAACTTCATGACCAGGGCCAGGGAGTTGTTGAGATCGGCCTCCACCAGCTGCCTGGTACCTTTGATGATCTGACTGTACGTGGTGGTCATCTCCAGAGCCTGGTTGGTCTCGATGATGACATCGTCCATGAGGTCGCGGTCCTCCTCCGTGGAGACGAAGCGGGACTGCTTGCTCATCCTGTCGATGATGGACACGTTGACGCTCAGAGACGTCTTGAAGTAGACCAGGTTGGACTCCAGCTCGTGGAGCTCGAAGAGGTCGTCCCTGCGGGTGGCCTTGCGGATGGACTCCTCGATCGCCATCCTCTTCACCTCGATGTACTTCAAATCGGTCTGATAGTTGATGGCGACCCTGAACAGGATCTGCAGGACGAACCTGGCCCTGTTGGCTACATCGAAGGTGCTCTTGCTCTTCGTCTTCCCGGAGACGATGTTGGTCAGGGCGAAGAGCTCCTGCAGACAGACTGTGACGATGGCCGTGTCGGTGACGGTGATGGAGAGAGGATACGTGGTGAACTCCTCGCGGTTGTTCCTCCACTCCCTCGTAGGAGCATCGATGAGAATCAGAGTGTAGTCCTGAGACACCTCGGTCCTGGAACCCTCTTCATCGTCCAGAGCGGACGTCAGGGCCTCGCGGTCGATGTTGAGGGCGCTCTGGACCTGCTCGATCTCCTCCGCGGTGGGGGCGGTCAGATTGATCCAAACGTCCTGCTTTATCTCGTCCGTCCTGACGGGACGGCCGTCGCGCATCTCGAATATCTCCATCATCCTGTATTCACCTCCTTCATATGACCATGGCTATTATCACTAGCATGAAAAGGAACAGGGTCACTGTGGACACGTTCCCGGCGATGTTCTGAGTCAGCTTCTCGCGGCGCTCCTCGGACACCTTCAGCTTCTCCAGCAACCAGCTGACACCGCCCGCGAATATGAATCCTCCGTCGAGGATGTATGTGGGAAGGGCGTTGGATATCGCCAGCAGGATGTCCAGCCAGAACAGCCAGTACATCAGCGTGATGAACATCCAGAACACATCTCCGATCGGGACGTCGTACCACCACTTCACCTCGTCGGAAACGGGATCCATGCCGTTGAACGGACCGGAGAGGTACGAGAAGAACGCCTGAACGTGCCCGTACGCGCCATCGGCACCGTAGAACGGGTTGACCGCCCTGTCCATCAGGAGGTTAGGCGTGGTGAGGGTCATCCCTCCGGTTGTGGCCGTGATGCCGAGGAAACCGATGGAGCCCTTGGTTCCGAGCGTAACCGTATGAGTGGTCTCCACCCTCGAATCGTCGACGGTAACGACCTCGATCACCTGTCCGGGTGTCGTCTTCGACATCACATCGATGAAATCCCCGGGTCCGCCGATCTCTACTCTGTCGATGGATTTGATGAACGTCCCTAGAGCGATCCCGGCGGAATCGGCGGGACCGCCTTTGGTGAGGGTTTTCACATAAGCACCCATCTGGACGTCGTATGCGACCTTCTCCCCGCTGCTATC
>LVVU01000182.1:374-3714 GCA_006954465.1 Candidatus Methanoprimaticola hominis | reverse complement strand
CGGAAGGGTCCTGCACCTGCTCGGAGCCGAGGTGCCTCTGGAGGAGGGGCTGCTGCTCACCGCATCGTCCGGTATGAGGCAGGAGCCCGTCGTGAAGGACGGTGTGGAGGGGGTCAGGCTCCCCCTGCCGGAGGATCTCGTCATCGACGATTCCGCCGAGGTCGTCGTCGTTCCCAACGCGTTCGAGCTGAGGCACGACGCCCGTCGTCTCGTCGACACGGTCATCGCACTGAGGAATGCGGCCGGATTCGGACGTCTCGTGTGCATGCTCGGCATCGGCGAACCATCGTATGCGGCTCTTCTCGCGTACATGGGCGTGGACGTCATCGACGATTCCCTGTCCAAGGCTGCGGGACTCAGAGGCGTCCGTCTGATCCCGGAGGCGGAGATGGATGTCGGCAGGGACTCGTCGGATGCGAACGTCGAGGCTCTGGAGGCGGAGGTCTCTCTGATCAGGGACTTCATCGCCGCCGACAGGCTCAGGGAGCTCGTAGACCAGAGGGCCCCCTCCACAGCATCCGGCGTTGCGACTCTCAGGCTGTACGACCGTGTCGGATACGAGTACGCCGAGGAGACCTGCTCCACGGTCGGATGCAGGTTCTGCTCCAACACCACCCAGTCCCTCAGGCGTCCCGAGGTCGTCAGATACAGGGAAGCGATCTCCAGGTACCACAAGCCGGAATGCAAGAGGATACTCGTGCTCCTTCCCTGTTCCGCGAAGAAGCCATATCACATCTCCAAATCCCACAGGGCGTTCGCCTCCGCCATCCACACGGCGCAGCACGACACCCTGGTGCACGAGGTCATCGTCACCTCCCCGCTAGGGGCCGTCCCCAGGGAGCTGGACATGTTCTTCCCCGCAAACGCCTACGACATCCCCGTCACCGGCGAGTGGAAATGCGAGGAGAAGAGGTTCATCCGCGAGATGGTCGCAGGGATCATCGCGCAGGGATACGACAAGATCATCTGCCATCTCGGAGAGGACTACGAGCTGGTGGAGGGCCTCGCCGACATGGAGTGCACCGTGGTCGGCGACCCGACATCCCCCAAGTCCCTGGAGAACCTTGACAAGGCCCTGAGGGCAGCCGCCAAGGGCATGCAGACGGTCGGGTACCTTCAGGAGAGGAACGATTACGTCCGCAGCGTCCTGTCCTTCCAGTTCGGGGACGATGTCCGCGATACGATCATGGATGAGGATACCTACGCCATCGGCAAGTTCCCCTATTGGAAGATAATCCGCGAGAAGGACGGCGTCAAGACGCAGCTCGGCATGATGACCCCCGAGAGGGGCATGGTCTCCCTCACGCTCGAGGGAGCCGCGATCGTCGCCGGTCTCGGACACAACGTCGTCGAGATCCAAGACTTCGAGATCAAGGGCAACCTGTTCGCCGTCGGCGTGGTCGAGGCGGATCCCAGGATCCGCATCGGAGACGAGGCGATCTTCGTCTGCAACGGCGAGGTGCGCGGAGTCGGAGTCGCGGAGATGTGCGGCCGCGAGATGACGGAGCTCAGGCGCGGCATTGCTGTCAAGGTCCGCCACAAGCTGAAGAAGTGAGAAAAGGGTTTTTCGGCCTTTTTCGGACCGTAGCCAGACGGTCGAAACGGGGGGTACCGTTTTCGGAGACCCCCCGTTCTTTCCTTTAAATACCGTCCGTCGAATGATGATTATGAAGACGGGCGCTCCCAAGGTACCGGTCTTCAGGGCGGTCGGTCGCTTTTTGCAACCATCCATCCATCCTGTCTGCACCGGCCGCCCCGGTTCACCTCACCTCAGGGATTCTGAGGCTCCGAGGAGATGGTCTCCTGCGCGTACTTCTTGGAGATCCTGCTGAGTCCCACTCCGAGGACGAGTCCGAGGATCACGAACATGACGCACTGCACCGCTTCGGCGCCGACATCGAGCTTCGTGAGGGCCTCCACCGTGACGGTGACGATCGAACCGATCGTCAGACCGAGGATGACCATGTAGGTGGATTTCCTGTTGTTCCTGATGAAGTGGTCCACCACCTTGGAGAACGCCAGGATCCCGATCAGGAGTCCGAGCCCTCCGGGTATCAGAGCGGACATGTCGAACTCGGTCATGGCGTTCATGAAGGGCGTGAAGAGCCCCAGAGCCAGGAGGATCGTAGAACCGCTCACTCCGGGAGCGAGCTTCGACACCGCGAGGATCATTCCGACGACGAGCCATACGAGGAAGCTGTCCACGGTCCTGTCCGATCCGTCCCCTCCCAGGCTGATCCCGAGGAAGAACAGCATCACGACGAACCCCACGGCAAGGGCGATCCAGTTGTAGGCCGTCATGGGCTTCCCGTCTTCGCCGAGCGCCTTGACATCCGGCACCTGCGCCGCGATGAGGGCAGCGAAGAAGAACATCATCGGCACCTCCCATTCGGTCATCAGCGCATCCAATCCGAAGGCGCAGACGAACAGTCCGAGGACGATACCGATTCCCAGGGGTATGACGAATCTGAGGTCGTGCAGCAGCTTCTCGCGTATGTCCGCTAGATCCGCGATGAGCCTTTCGTAGATTCCGAAGATGACTGCGATGGTGGCCCCGCTGGCGCCCGGAAGCATGGAAACAATTCCAACCAGGGCTCCGACCAGCAGATCCTTCACTGCCTTTACGGTCATTGGTATGTGGATTATGGGGTCCTATATAAGACGCTCCAGCGACCGTTCCCGTTCGTCTTACTATCTGCGGTCAGGAGTCATCATCCAGTATACGTATCGATTCCGGTAGTAATATCGAAATAAGATTTAATATGCACATCGTATGCGTGTTTTTAAAATACGTGATACTACGTGCACTGCACCGCATGAATACCAAGACAATAGCTTTGACACTGGTGGCTGTCGCGATAGTCGCAGCCCTGCTGGTGTTCGCGTTATCCTCCGGCGGAGACGACGATCGCGATGATGGATCGGACGCCACCGTGGTGGATTACGCAGGCAGGACAGTGAACATCCCGGAGAATCTGGATGACGGCATAGTCACCATCGGGCGTCTGAGCACGCTCAGGTGGCTCGCCTATTTCCCGCAGGAGATGGAGCATGTTTCGATGATCGATCTCGGTATCCAGAAAAGCGTGGAATCCGGGGCTCTCGCGTATAGCTACGCCTATTCGGACATCCTGAAGAAGGCCAAGACCCATTCCAACGACAATCTCGACGATGCCGATGCCATCGCCAAGCTCAAACCAAGTCTCATCCTGGTCAACAGCTCCACGTACAACAGCTATGCCAGCTCGTGCGACAGCCTGGGCGCCCTGTATCCGCTGGCGGTCATCGACACCATGAGCGATATCGAGGCCACGGGATTCTGGGACTCGGACTACAAGCT
>LVVU01000182.1:0-368 GCA_006954465.1 Candidatus Methanoprimaticola hominis | reverse complement strand
TTCACGAAGCAGGCCGATCTGTACGGGAAGCTCCTCAAGAACGAGAAGAGGGCCGAGGAGGTCAAGAAGATTTTCCAGGGGAACATCGATCAGATCAGGAGCTACAGCAAAGGCACCGTCGATACCGCCACATACGTCGGGGGCCCCGTCAATCAGGGCAACAACCCTCTGACATCCACGTACAACCCCTATCCGACTCTTTCGATCGTCGGAGGCGTGCACGCGCTCGGCGGAAAGACGGCCACCCACAGGATCGATCTCAGCCCCGAGGAGGTCCAGAAGCTCAGGTTCAACACCATGGTGGTGGATCCCGGGACCTTCGGCAAGGGCAAGGGACACGACGGATCCCTCCTGTTCTCTCCCAACAG
>LVVU01000181.1 GCA_006954465.1 Candidatus Methanoprimaticola hominis | reverse complement strand
GGCTTTCTTCGATGCGACTCCACATCTACCCGTTCTCTTGTAGGTCGATTTCTAAACACTTGTTGTTATGTAAGTTTCAACCCTATATGTTCAAGAACCATGCCAGATAGTACGTTTTCGGTACTAACATCTTCGACACCGTTCGACTTCGACTTCGCAGATGTGGCACATTTATCCTCCAACTCTCGACCAGTTCGGATGCCCTCATGAGGCCGATAGCAACCAATATCAACTATCGGACGGTTGGTCGTGGCATGACTCAGATTGGGAGGGTGGTTCTGAAATCCTCCCGGACGGAGAACCTCAAACCGGAGGACGGGATCACCCTTGGCAGAGCCCTGGCTATGGACCACAAGAAGGTGCTGGTAGGGCGCGACAGCTCCAGCAGCAGCGCCATGATGGCCAACTCCGTCATATCGGGCCTGTTGTTCCAGGGTGCGGACGTCATCGACGCCGGGATCGTCAGCGCGCCCGCTGCCGCGATGAGCTCCGTCAAAGGCGATTGCACCGTGTACGTAGCGGGACGCAGGGACATGGTCAGCGGATACTATCTGCTGAATCCGGACGGCAGCATGTTCAGGGACGACCAGATCAGGCATCTGGACCTCTTCTTCCAGAATCCTCCCGCCCGTCCGACCCATGACAGACTCGGACGCTACACCCTCCGCGACGGCATCACCGAGGAGTTCAACCGCAAGATCGTCTCCCTGCTCGAAGGAGACACCAAATGCACAGTGTTCCTGGACTGCAGGTGCGGAACGACATCCGATTCCATCCCGCAGATCCTTAACAAGCTCGGAGCGGACATCGTCACGATCGACGCCCAGAGGGACATGGACTACATGGGTTCATCCGAAGGATGCGACCACATCATGGACATCGTCGCGAAGAGCCCGGGATGCATAGGCATCCGCATGAACCGCACCGGGACGGCGATAGAGGTCATAGACGAGACCGGGAGACTGCTCCCGATGGAGACCGTGTTCGCATTGCTGGCACTATATCTCAGACCCTCGTCTATCGCCATACCCGTGAACAGCTCCTCCCTCATGGAGGACGTCTTCGAGAACGGGATACAATCGGAGATCGACACACCGTTCCCCGAGCCCGCCAGTCGCAATACCGTGCTCACCCGCGACAACGCATCAGCCGTATGCGAGGCGATGATCGCCGGTTCCGAACTCGGATACTATCACGGCAGCATCCTCTTCGGAGGGGAGGCGGCCATAGGCAACGGCATCAGGGCGGCGGCGGTGATCGCGCAGATGGCGGGCTCCAACAGCCTCCACAGGCTGGCGGACCTCATGCCCGAGTACCTCCGCGAGGAGAAGTCGGTGGATTGCGGATTCAAGGCCGAGATGTTCAGGCACCTGTTCGAGGAGAACGCCAAGGACCTCACGGGGAAGTGGACGCAGTACGGGGACTCGTACCGCGTAGTGATGGACAGCGGCTGGTTCATGCTCAGCCATGTCAACAGGGCCGAGGGCAATACGCAGATCGTCATCACGGCGGAGTCCAAGGACCGCGCCTACCTCGCAGGCCTGATGGAGATAGCGGACGGCCTGACAGCCGAGATCGTCCGCGAAGGCCGCCTCAATGCGATATGACCTCGAGCTCGATGGGCTCGCCGTAAGAATCGTATGCCCTCCAGCTCGTCCTGTCGTATGGCTGGCACGTTATGAAATGCACCCCGCCGGTGTTCCTGAAGAAATCCTTGTCCGCATCCGAGGGCTCGTTGGAGTAACCGGGATGGGAATGGGCGGAGCCCGCGAGGCTGTAGTCTATCGGCGCCATCCACTGGTTGAGGAAGCTGTGCGAATCCCCGTACACGGTGCCCGGGAGCAGGACCATCTCGCTGATGATCCCGTCGATCTCCCGGGTCATGCACAGGAACTCGTCCGGATAGGTGGACCTGGCGGATTCGTTGAACGCATCGATGAAATCGATGTCCACTGCGTAGATCCTGTCGCTCATAGGGTGTTCACCAGCTTCTTCCTCACAAGGGAGTAGAAATCGGTCCCGAACCTTATGAAACGGGCCTTCTGCTCGGACATCATGAACTCCACCTTCGATCCGCCCTCCATGTAGATCTCCTCCTGTCCGTCTAGGACGATGAGGCACCCCTTGTCGAGGACGTTTTCCACGGTCACCTTGGACGTCGCAGGGACGACGAAGGGCCTGGAACTGAACTTGTAGGCCGCCATGGGGACGACCATGAGCGCGTTGACCTTCGGATCCATGTAGGGGGCTCCGAGGGACATGGCGTAGCATGTGGACCCCGTCGGAGTGGACACGAGTATCCCGTCGGATCTGAGTTCGGATGCGAGCACATCGTCCACATACACCCTGAAATGACGGATCTTCGCCACGGTATCGGTGTGGACCACCGCCTCGTTCACAGAATCCTTGAGATACTCCCCGTTGTAGAAGCATGCGAGCTTGAACCTGGTCTCGACGATGTAGTCGCCGTCGATGAGCCTCCGCAGGCCCTCGCGTATCTGATCCTGCTCTATCTCCGCCAGGAATCCGACGCTTCCGCCGTTCACTCCGATGATGATAGCATCCGTGGCCTGCAGGGCCCTGAGGATGGTCCCATCCCCGCCGACGACGATGACGATGTCCGCGTTCATCCTCGCAAGGGGGATGCCTGGGACGCCGAGGGCATCGGCGATCTCGGTATCGACGCAGAAGTCCACGCCGGCCTCCCTGAGGAAGTCGACGACCTCCCTGGCGGGCTCAAGGATGTTCCCGATCTTCGCATTCGCGTAGACTCCGTACCTGTGGTGGACCCTGTGCACGGAATGCTTGACTATGGCGTCGTACACCCTCATGTCGCCGACCGCCAGGAAATTGGAGCGATGCTCGAGGTCGAAGGGCATGTCGAGGATGTTGTTGTCCAGGTCGTAGACCTCCCCTCCGGCCTCCCTGAGGATGATCGTGCTCGCCGCGATGTCGACGATGCGGACGGAGCGGGTGTACCTCTCGGCCTTCATGTAGTAGCCGTCGGCCTCCCCTTCGGCGACGATCTCCATCTCCAGCGATGCGCAGCCCAGCGAACGGGAGGAACGGACCTGCTTTGCGACGGCGAATGCATCGGGGTGCGCCCCGTTGCCCTCGTAGATCATCAGGAACAGGTCGTCCAGACATGCTTCGCGCACGTGTATCGGATGCCCGTTCTTGGTGGCGCCCTTCCCCCTCTCGGCGCAGATCACGTCGCCGGTGGCGAGGTTCCTGAGATATCCCAGACGGATGTCGGAGAGCCTCTCCTTGCCTACGGCGAGCGACACGGTGTAGTAAGGCAGACCGGCGATGGCGTTCGACGTTCCATCGATCGGGTCCATGNNGACCTCCTCCCCGCCGTTGTCGACGAATCCGATCTCCTCGCTGAGGACGTTCAGCGGGAGGCCGTTCCTCTCGATGTACATCAGCGCGGCGTTCTCGGCGACCTTGTCCACTGCCGAGGAGCACGAGCCGTCGGCGCCCATGCAGACCTTCCTTCCCCTTTCCTGGGAGGAGGGGATCTTGTCTACCGCTTCCTGGACCGCATCCGCGATGGCGAAGAGGTCCTGCATCGTTATCATGCCCGTACCGTAGACGCCAATCCTTAATAGGAGGTGCCCCTGGAAAGCACCATGGACATGCTCGGACCCGAAGGGGTATACGAGGACCGCGGAAGGCTCTACACCGAATCGGCCTGCCCCGGAAGGAGGGTGTACGGAGAGAGGCTGGTCCGCTCGAACGGAAGGGAATTCCGCGAATGGGATCCCCGCAGGAGCAAGCTCTCCGCATACATCACGGTGGGCGGCCGCGAGCTCCCGTTCAGGAAGGAATCGACCGTCCTTTATCTCGGAGCATCCAGCGGGACCACCCCGTCCCATGTGGCGGACATCGTCAGGGACGGCAGGGTCGTGTGCGTCGAGTTCGCTCCGCGCATGTTCAGGGAGCTCGTCAGGAACTCCGAGGGCAGGAGCATGATGATGCCCGTTCTCGGTGATGCCACGAAGCCCGATGAGTACTCCATGTTCGCCGAGAACGTGGACATCGTCTACCAGGACGTGGCCCAGAAGAAGCAGGCGGACATCGTCTGCGACAACATGGATGCGTTCGGAGCGGAATGGGGCATGGTCGCGGTGAAGGCCAGGTCCGAGGACGTCACCGCACCCCCGGAGAGGATCTTCGAGGAGACGGAGCGCCGCATCCGTGAGAGGGGATACCGCATCGTGGATGCCAGGAGCATCGAGCCCTACGAGAAGGACCACGAGATGATCGTATTCAGGAGGGCGTGACATGGGGAGAACCGCCTACGCGATAGCCTTCGACGGTGATGATTTCCTGATGGTCTGGCACAAGCGTCGCAACGGCTGGGAGATGCCCGGCGGGCACGTCGAGTCCGGGGAGACCTCGGAGCAGGCCGCCGCTAGGGAGTTCATGGAGGAGGCGGGCTACTCGATCAGGATAGTGGCATGCAGGGACATCGGATACTGCGATGTATGCGCCGCCGTCCTCGGGAGGAAGGAGAAGGACGACTGCGAGATGGAATCGCGCCTGTTCTCGGAACTGCCCGACGAGCTGTCCTTCGACCGCGCCGAATACGAGGACACCGTGCCCTGGGCGAGAGGAGCCGTACGCGCATCCCTCTATGGGGCCTGAACCCAAGGTACCGTCCCGTCCTTCCACCCTTATTACAAGGAAGGGTGTACTTTAAATAGGCAATACGCATCGGCGGGAACAGCCTCGCCGCCATATGATTCGGAGGATCAAAAATGGCAAGAATGCACACAAGAAGAAAGGGAAGGTCGGGATCCAAGCGCCCGATGATCTCCGAGAATCCCTCCTGGGTTCCTCTCAACGCCACCGAGATCGAGGACCTGGTCGCGAAACTCGCCAACGACGGAATGGTTTCCGCGAAGATCGGACTCGTCCTCAGGGACCAGTACGGTGTACCCAACGTCAAGCTCGCAACCGGAAAGAGCGTCACGCAGATCATGGAAGAGAAGGGTGTCTCGCCCTCCCTGCCCGAGGATCTGTCCAACCTCATGAGGCGCGCCATCTCCCTGAACGTCCACCTGAGGGACAACAAGGGAGACGTCTCCAACAAGAGGGGTCTCAACATGATCGAAGCGAAGATCAGGAGACTCGAGCGCTACTACAAGAGGATCGGCACCCTTCCGGCAGACTGGAAGTATTCCCTCAGCAACGCTGAGCTGATGCTCAAGTGAGTCCACGATATGGACACACTTCCGCCAAAACTCCTTACCACATTATCACAAGCCGCGGACCTGGTCCGCGGCCACCACTTCATACAGGTGTTCTCGCACTTCGATGCCGACGGAGTCTCCTCCGCGGCGATCATCGCCAAGGCCCTGCTCCGTGCGGGCAAGGAGTTCAGAGTCACCCTGTTCACCACGCTGAACGACTACAACATGAACGTGATCCGTGCGACCAAGGCGGACTGCATCATCATATCGGATCTCGGAGCATCCTACATCGACCAGCTCGACGAGATGGACATGCCGGTAGTCGTTCTCGACCATCACACCATCATCTCGGAGGCGAAGCGCGTCGTCTACGCCAACCCCCACCTCTACGGGATCGACGGGATGACGTCCGGATGCGGAGCCACCATGTGCCTCCTGCTCGCGGTCACCCTCGACGAGAGGAACTGGGACCTGGTGCAGGTGGCCTTCGCGGGCATAGCCGGCGACAGGCAGCACATCAACGGCGTCTCCGGCCTGAACGTCTACCTCCTGGAGGAGGGCGAGAAGCGCGGATT
>LVVU01000180.1:4329-7677 GCA_006954465.1 Candidatus Methanoprimaticola hominis | reverse complement strand
GACGCGATCGTCGAGAACGGAGAGGTCTTCGAGGATTACAGGGACGAGATACTCGCTATGAAGAATGACTAATACGGTCGTTCCATACGGGTCCGCATGAGATATCCATCCTATTCGAACAATCCGGGCAGCTTCGACTCGGAGTATGTCCCGGCGGATTTCAGAGAGGATATCGCACGTTACAGGGATGTGGCAGGGGATCCGTGCGGATACATACGTTCCGGTTATCTCCATCCCGATTACTCGGTCCTCGAAGGCAACCGCCTCAGATACTACTTCTGGTGGAGGACGGCCATGCGTAGGGGGATCCCGGAGCCCACCGATCCCGGATACGTCTGGCTCAGATGCACGGAGCTCGTCAATTCCGACGGGGATCCCGCCCGGATCCTGAGGGATATCCTCGAATTGACCCTCGTATGCTCCAACAGCGATGTCTTCACGAAGCGGCTGATCGACGGTTTCGCCGAGGACTATGCTCTCGCTCACGGGATGTCGTTCGAGCAGATCCCGCGCAAGCATCTCTTCTGCGACATGGAGGCCATCACGACATGGCGCCTCACCAGGTACCCCATCTGCGTTCCGGACGATATCGTGGACATGGTCGGAGGGAACTATCATTCCATGACGCTCCCGATACAGAAGAGGAGGATCGTCCGCATAGTCAAGCTGTCCCTGGAAGGGATAGACGAGTGCGTCCGGTCCTCCAGGGGGATGGGCATCCTCCGCGCCGTCGCAGGACGTTGGAACACGAGGGTGCGCGACCCATTCGAGAGGTTCGCCCATTTCGAGCCGTACGGCTGCACCCGGGTTCCGGTGGCCGATTTCAGCGGCGGAGGGCTGCCGTGGCTGGTGGATTCCATAGTCAGGCAGGCCGTCGCATTGATCCTCGTTGAAGGGAAGGGCGTCCCCATAGTCCCGAAGGCGTTCCCGATGGAGTATCGCAGGATCGTCGCCGCCGCGGTGGATGCGGAGATGCGCGAGGACGCCTGGGATCCGAGGATGTTCAGGACCGGCCCTCCGGGCGCCGGATTCTGGGGGGACGACGACCTCGAGACGGAGACCCCCGAGACCGGAGGCAAGGCGATGATACGCGGGGGCATATGCCCCGAAGGCGGCCGGCCGGCCATGAGGGTACGCAGGATGAAGGAGCACCTGGAGGAGGAGTCGGACGACCCCGTGCCGTACGTCCCTTCGGGATGCGCGAGAATATCCTACGATTCCATGTCCCCGGAGCAGTACGCGTTCTACATCCATTGGCGCACCATGGCCCGTCGCGGGACGTTCCTGGACACCGACCGCGGGTACATGTAGCTGTTCTGCAGCGAGACGATCAATCAGGACGGCGACCCGCAGGGGATCCAGGACTTCCTGGAGCGGATGCTCGATGCATACGACGTCCCGGGCAGTCATCTCGACGATCTGAGGGAGGCGGCGATCGGACATGCCCTCGTATGCGGTCTCGATCCCCCTGCGATCCGGTTCGAGAAGATGGATATCATGGCATGTCTGAAGCTGGGATCCGTTCCGATAGGCAGGATATCCCCCGAGATGGCGGGATATCTCGCCGATTGGGATCTGATGAGATTCACCCATGGCCGCAGGAAGCTGTTCGAGGCCGCGCTCACCGCGGGATATCGCGCCTTCGACGAGCATTCTCTGAGGAACGGCGGCGACAGGCTCATCGATATGATCGGGCGTTCCAGACGGCCGCATGTCCAGCCCATCGTCCCGTATCGCAATCTCTGGCATCCGGACAAGGGGGTGGTCCATGTGGAGTACATGGTCCCGCGCTATGCCATCCTGCAGGATCGCTGCGAGGCGATCGACAGGATCGTGGTCAGAACGGTCAACAAGCGCATGGGCGAATCCTTCCCGAGGCCGCCCAAGGACCTCGATGCCGGGTCCGCTGAAGCGATAGAGGATGCGGTGGAGAAAGCCATCGACGACTTCGAGGAGCGCGAGAAGCGCGAGGAGGCGTTCCGCCGGATATCGGTATTCGAAATCGACAGGGACGCGGTATCGTCGGCGGTCGCGGACCTGGAGGCAGTGACGGGGATGATGGCCATCGATGAGGAGCAGGAGGCTCCCGTCGAGATCGGACCGGAGCCCGTCCCGACGGGATGGGATGCGTTCTACCAATCCCTCGACGAGGTGGAGAAGGCGTATCTCAGGAACGGCAGGGACGCCCTCAGGGGCACGGGCAGGAGGCAGTCCGCCGTCGAGGATTCCGTCAACAGGAAGGCCATGGACGCAGTGGGCGATACTGTAATGAACGACGGGGCCGTGCTCCCGGAGTACGCTGAGGACATAGGGAGGCTGATGGAGTGACGGAGATACCTAAGAGGACGCTTGTGACGATGATGAATGCTCTCTCGTCGGGGGTGGTCCCCCGCCGCGGCCTCGAATACATCGCGGTGGGAAGGAGGAAGGAGACCGAGACCTTCGTCGGAGATCTGGAGTACACAGCCGAGGGCGGAGGGGCGTTCAGATTCATCTCTGGCCGCTACGGCAACGGTAAGAGCTTCATGATCCAGATGATCCGCAACTACGCGATGGACAAAGGCTTCGCCGTCATGGATGCCGATCTCGCCATCAACCGCAGGCTCACGGGCAGCAAGGGAGAGGGATTGAACACCTATCGCGAGCTCGTCCGCAACATCGCCGTCAAATCCCATCCCGACGGAGGCGCCATGGAGTCCATCCTCCAGAACTGGATCTATCCGATGATCGACTCCCTGGGATCCGATCCCAAGGCGGTGGCCGCCGAGATCAGGAGGGCCACTGCGTCCGTGTCAGGGATGACGTTCTACCAGGATTTCATCAGAGCCGTCGTCTCCTACTCCGGCGACCTCATCGCCGAGAGGGACGTCAGCCCCGCACTCAGATGGCTCAAGGGCGAGTACGACCGCAAATCCGATGTCAGGACCGACCTGGGTATGTCCACCCTCATAGGTGATTCCAACTGGTACGACGTGGTGAAGCTCTGGTCCGGGCTGTGCGTCTGCGCCGGGTTCAAGGGCATGGTGGTGTTCCTCGATGAAGCGGTGGTATTGTACAAGCTGCAGAACCGCGCCTCCAGGAGCAACAACTACGAGCGCCTGCTGACGATGTTCAACGACATCATGCAGGGGAAGTCCTCTTACCTCTCGATCTACGTCTGCGGAACCCCGGAGTTCATAACCGATCCGGACCGCGGATTGTACAGCTACGAAGCGCTCAGATCGAGGCTCGTATCGGGGAGGTTCGAGAACGGATACGACAACTACCTCGGACCGGTCATCAACCTCAGACCGCTCACCATGGAGGAGATCTTCGTCCTTCTCAGGACGCTCAGGGGCATGCACGAGC
>LVVU01000180.1:3331-4311 GCA_006954465.1 Candidatus Methanoprimaticola hominis | reverse complement strand
ATGCTGGAGACGTACCTGAAGACGGTCACCGCAACCATAGGAGGCAGGGACATGGTCACCCCCAGGAAGATCACAAGGGACTTCATCAGCCTCCTCGACACCCTCCATCAGAACCCGCAGACCCGCTTCTCCGACATGGTGCAGGGACGCAGGGTGGATGCGGACCGCAACCCGGACGACGACCTGATCCAAGACCTGGAGCTATGAGCGATTACTTCTCCCGCATGCCGGCGTTCCTCCGCGAGAGGATCCACGCCGAAGGATGGACGTCATGGCGCCCGGTCCAGGAGGACTCCTTCGCGGTGCTGTTCGATTCCGACGACCATCTCCTCATATCCGCCGGGACCTCCTCAGGGAAGACCGAGGCCGCGATGCTGCCGGTGATATCATCGCTCTCGGAGGATCCCCCCGACGGCATCGGAGCGTTGTACATCGGTCCTACCAAGGCCCTCATCGACGACCAGTTCTCCAGGCTCGACAGGATGCTCCGCGACTCCGGGATAAGGGTCACCGGATGGCACGGGGACATCGACCGCGGGGCGAAGGACAGGATGAGGGATTCCCCGGAGGGGATCCTCCAGATCACCCCCGAATCGCTCCAGGGCGTCGTATGCGACGGCCCGGACGCGGTGAAGTGGATGTTCGGATCCCTCCGTTTCGTGATAATCGACGAGGTCCACGCCTTCATGGCGTCGGACCGCGGGCTCCAGCTCCTGTGCGAGCTGGAGACGATCGAGCGTCTCGCGGGATGCTCCCCCAGGCGCATAGGGCTGTCCGCCACCTTGTCGGATCTCGCCGGTGCGAGGGACTGGCTGCAGGCGGGCACAGACCGCAGGGTGTCAGTCGTCTCCGCGGAGGGGGATACCTCCGGACGCATCGGCGTCAAGTACTACAGGATCCCGGCGGAGGACGACCTCCGCGGACCGGAGGTCCTGAGGTACTACGGCGACCTGTTCCGTCTGACCGACCCGTATTCATGC
>LVVU01000180.1:0-3252 GCA_006954465.1 Candidatus Methanoprimaticola hominis | reverse complement strand
CCCAGAATCCGGTCAGGATCCATCACGGCTCGTTATCGGGAACGGTCAGGAGGGAGGCGGAGGCGGACCTCAGGAGCGACAGGCATCCGACGGTCGTCGCCACATCCACCCTGGAGCTGGGGATGGACATCGGCGGTCTGGACCGTGTAATCCAGGTGGGCGCGCCGTACACCTGCTCGTCCATGCTGCAGAGGATGGGGAGGACCGGAAGACGCGGCGGAAGGAGGGAGGCGGTCGTCGTCTGCATGGACGACATGAGGAGATGGAACCCCTCCCCGCCGGGGATGTCCCTCGATCTGGTGAGGGCGATAGCCGTGGCCGACCTGGCGGTCGGCAGGGGATGGACCGAGCCGATCCGTCCCAATCCGATGCCGTTCGGTCTGCTGTACCATCAGATGCTGGCGTACCTCAAGGGCTCATGGCACGACGTGGATTGGAAGGAGCTCTCCGATGCGATGCTGTCCATGTGGGTGTTCAGGAACATCTCCTACGAGGAGATGAGGGAGCTGGCCAGGCACATGATCTCCGAGGGCCATCTCCAGAGGATGCCCGACGGGACGCTGGTCATCGGCCTGAATGCCGAACCGATAGCTAACTCCAAGGGATTCGCATCCGTCTTCGAGACGGTGGCGGAGGTGGAGATACGCGCCGGAGGGACGTCGATCGGTACGGTGCAGAAGCGTCCGAAGGTCGGCGCCACGGTCAGTCTCGCGGGGAAGGCGTGGGCCGTCTTCCGGGTGGGCGACGGATGGGCCGATGTGAAGGAGATCGAGGGCACCGGAGCCGAGGCGAAGTGGGAGTCGTCCCCTCCGGAGGTGGACGGCGCGGTCGTGAGGAGGATGAGGAAGGTCCTGGCATCCGACGAGGACTTCAGATGGCTGGATTCCGCATCGAAGGCCGAGCTCGCCGCGACCAGGGGCGTCTTCCGCTCGGAGGGTTACGACGGGATCATCGACGTCCCGGGGGGATTCGTCATATTCCCCTGGCTGGGGACCAGGGAGTTCGGAGGGCTGCTGAGGGCGCTGGTCTCGATGGACGGGGTGGATGTGGTCGCATCGGCGGCGCCGATATGGGTGAGGGTATCCACATCGAGGACCGAGGGCATGCTCAGGCAGGGCCTGCGGAACATCATCCAGGATTCGGATCCGGAGGATTTCGTGCTCCTGGAGGACGTGGACGAGATGGGGAAGTACGAGAAGTATGTCCCCGAGGGGCTGCGGGCGAGGGAGTTCGCAGCGAACAGGTTATCGTTCGATTTCGTAGACGACATCTGATCCTACGAAACGAAGACCGTGCTGTCATACTGCATGCAGTGATGGTCCGTTATAAAGCGGGAACCCGTCGGTTTGTTCATGGCGGGATATGTGCCGGATGCCGAGGGTCAAAGGTATGTACTAACAATGTCATGTCATGACATGGACAGTACAATTACTTGCATAGCAGGTGCTCCCAAGGATTCGACCTTCCAGATGCGCATCAACTCGGAGATCAAGACTCAGCTGGAGTGTCTGTTTTTCGACTGCGGCCTCTCGTTGACCGATGCCGTCAACCTGTTCTTCCAGCAATGCCTCAACGTCGGAGGTCTGCCGTTCGTTGTATCGGGTCCTTCGATGACCCGGGAGGATGCATTGGAGATTCTAAGGTCCGAATTACAGAAATCGAGGGACTCGGTCAGATCGGACGATGATTATGTCTCGTTCGAAGATATCAAACAGGAGTTTGGGTCGCGTTGACAATAGTATTCTCGCCCGAATCCCGTAAGGATCTCAGGATAATCAGACAGCATTGTCAGGAAGTAATGGAAACACAACACTCTGCTGATAGAGTAGTAGGTCGCATATTGGAAGCATGTGAAATTATCGACAGTTATCCAAGAGTAGGGCGGAGATTCGAAGAGTTGACCGATGCTGATTGGAGATGTGTAGTATGTGGCCGTTACCTCATTTTCTACAGTATCGTTGATAGTATCGTAATCGAGAGAATCCTCGATGGTCGGCGCGATTATCTGACTGTTCTGATGAGACGAGCTGCATTCCTGTATGTTCAAGGCAATTGTATGTTACGGCCCCCACCCGTAATGGGGTGGGGGCTGGAGGGGTCACAACACACCCATCCGACCGATTAAAGACTCTATACTGCTGATGTCGTCCTTGAAGTAGTATTTGTTCTTCTTCGCCCATTCCAGCAGCTCGCGGGTGCAGTATTCGGTCATGTAATCGAAGAATTCGTCATCGAGGTCGTTATCCATGATGATCGATCCCAAGGCCTCGGGGTTGTTCACATCGTACTCCGGCCAGGCGATCTCCGGATGCCGTGACTCGAATCCATGTGCGACCTTTACCCCTCTTACCGACACGGGATCGGTCAGAGGTATGTATCTGTCAGGATCCGCCTCGACATCCCGAGGGTCGATGGAGGGAGGTTCCGTCTCGGATGTCTTCTTGGATCCCCTCCTTTTGGATTTCCTAGGGGTGGATCTCTTCACAACGAGGGGAGTGAATTCGATGCGATCGAAGACGAGGGGTCTGTCTATCGCGGCTTCGAGAGCAGTCATGATCAATAGGCGGGTGAGACTCGTCAGGGAGGTGGTACCTTCGTCCCTGATGCCCTGTACAGGCCAGGACTGCAGGTTCAAACCGATTGCTCCCATATCGAATACACCATCTCCAACGATGTCCATCAGCATCGAGTAGGAGTCCTCATCTTCGAGATCCAATGATTCCAGTATCGAATAGTATTCATCCAGTCCTTTGAGATCTTCTATGGGCGCGTCTTCGCTCCCGTCAATGATTGCTGGCCAGGGCAGGTCGTATTCCGGCTCGATGCCCAGCCACTCCAGCGAGATGTTCCAACATCCATCGATGCCGCAGACGTACTCGATCCTCTCGCCCTCGTATTCAGATATCGGTGTGTAGTCTTCATCCAAGAACGGACCTTCGATTCTCGAATCGGTATGGCCGATGCGCTGACCTTTAACCGTCATGATGTGGTCTGTGAGGTTAGCCCACCCTAAGAGAGAATGGATGGTGCAGTCCAGATCGGCGAACGAAGCTTCTGAAGGAATCAAGAATGCCCTGGTTATCGGTGGGTCCGAGCCTTCCAGCGTCAAGATCATCTCGAATGCGCTCATAATAGAGCATATGTCACCATGATTCATCAAGCTAGGTGACATGCGAGTTGGTACCGTTGGTGCATACGTATTCTGAATCCGTATTACTCTCTAACTTCGTGTAATAAAGACTCTGTAAGAAA
>LVVU01000179.1 GCA_006954465.1 Candidatus Methanoprimaticola hominis | reverse complement strand
TGGCCAAGACGATGCTCAGAGGCATCAGGGCGAGTTCCTATGACGAACTGGCGGATCGCATCTACAAGTACATCGACAGAGTGAACGAGGAACCTGTCGCCTACAGATGGACCTACAAGATGGACGAGATTGAAGTTTAATTTGTTGATGAATTAAGCGAACTGTCTACTATTTCGATCTGGGAGGAGGAGTCTGAGAGCCAGACCCAGTAATCTTAGAGCTAGGTGACATCCGAGTTGGTGTCACCTAGCTCCAGAACTCACGATTGAGTTCGAGCCAAGGCTCCAGTTCGGAGACGTCTATGCCGTCCACTCCCGGAGCTCCGCAGTTTCCGACGACCCGTTTCAGTGCCTTATCGATATTGTTGTCATCGATTACGGTCTCATCGGGCAGACTGTCGTATATCCGGAACTCGACTGATTCAGATATCGGCGTGCAACGGCATCGCCGATATCATCGTTTCCATATTCCTCGGATGGATTGCACAAAGGATGATGCATGACCCGTTCCAATTCGAATCCATCATCGTTCGGCAGATATCATCATTCCAACAGCCAATCAATGACATTGACAACGTCGATCCCATCATACGATCCGAGCCCGAAGCGGTCCAGAGTGAGTACGGTTTTGCGGAAGTTGTCATCAACCTTCTTCAATGGACGGAGCTCCCTGTCCCTGGTGGTCTCGGACATCATGCTCAGAGACACCTGATAATACTCCGTGCCCCTGTCGTCCGAAACTGTGAAATCCACTTCATAATCCCTGTAGCTGCCGACACGGACTATCGGATACCTGCGACGGAGCTCTATGAACACTATATTCTCCAAAGGCCTGCTGATATCGGGGGTCCCGACCCCGCGCATCATAACCCTGCACATCCCGACATCCGTTGCATAGTACTTGCTCTTGGATTGAAGGATCCGCTTCCCGACAATGTCGTATCTTTCACAGTATTCGAAAAGATGCGCGGACAACATCTCGTCGACGAACCTCTGGACTGTCGGATATCCTAATCCGAGACTCTTGGAGATGTTGTCCACATTGGTGACGTTCCCTATGTTGGAGAACATGAATCTGGCCACCGAGACCACTTTCGAGACGTCCCTGCTACCGGCATGCTCCAGAACGTCCTTCACAAGAACGGTGTTGAATACGTCCGCCAGCTGATTGTCGCATAACTAGCTACCTCTGGATGGTTCTATCACAGGCAGTGATCCATAACGCAGGTATTCCTCGAACCTCACGTATCTGTCTCCAGAGTAGAGTCCCATGTATTCCTTGAACGATAGGGGGTACAGTTTGATCTCCGTGTATCTGCCGGAGATCTTGGTGGCGAGTTCCGATGACAACATCTTGGAACTCGATCCGGTTATGTAGACGTCGCAGTCTCCGCGGGCGATCATCTCTGCCACGACCCGCTCCCATCCGTCGACATCCTGGATCTCATCGATGAAGACGTAGTGGGTGCCGTTACCCGAGAAGCCGCCATGTATGCGTTCCTTGAGACTGTGCCAATCCATATCCTCGTCGATGTAGTCGAGATCGAGATAGATCACATTGTCCGAATCCCCGAGGGTATCTCTGAACTGTCTCATGAGAGTGGTCTTTCCACTGCGGCGCATCCCCGTGATGACCTTTACGAGATCCGTCTTGCCTTTGGCAGATTCGAGCAGCTCGAGATATCTCTCCCTGAGAACTTCCATGAGATGATATTGTTTCATTAGTATAAAATCCTAAGTTAAGTTAGGATTTTTACTACAATCATTGATTATACTAAGTTAAGTTAGGATAATCTGATTATTGCCCGAGGCCTCTGCGAATGGATATCCGACATTTCGAAAAGAGAGATGGCAGAAATATGGATGCCACGACATGATATGGACATTCATTCCGAACCTGGATATCCTTTGAAGAACGAAGAGTTGCCCCTTCCATTCAACCATTTGGATCGTATAACTGACGTTTCTACCTTAAATCCTGAAGAACCTGAAAAGTCAAAAGAAGGGTTGAGTGAAGGGGTCCTGAATAGTCATCAGACTTGTATTTGAACGATGCCCCCGTACGCAGTACGACAGCACAGCATCGGTTTCGTATATCTGATTCTACCAACTCGGACGTCACCTAGCTGGGTAATCTTTAAATGGTAGTAGCAGATGGGGAAAAAAGGTGGGCTTGTGGCTTAGCCAGGATATAGCGCTGGCCTTCTAAGCCAGACGCCCCGGGTTCGAATCCCGGCGGGCCCGCCAGGGATGCAATGCCCCTCGAGGGATGACATCCAAGGAAGGTAGGATCATGAAGAGAGGCTCACGCGCCTGGAAGAAACGCGGTAACCAGCGTTGGAAATGGCGCAAGAAGAAAATGAGGAGAAGAAAGAGAGCAGCAAAGATGCGCAAGAAGTGATTGCAGCTCGCAATTCACGCTCAAGGGGGTATAGGCTAACCTGGCAGACTGGTGGGCTCCAGTTATTGAGAGTGATTGAAAATGGGTTTGCTGACAGTTGATGATTAACTGGAGCGATGACTCATTGATTCAACCGGGGTCGCTCCCCGGTAGTGGAAACCCGCTGACGAGGGTTCAAATCCCTCTGCCCCCACCTTGCGCACTTTACTGATTTTCCGGCACTTCGGTGCCGAGACAACCTTTTCCACCCTTCTACTTCTTTCATTCGAGCGACATAACATCGCTCATGTATTCTGCAAAAAGATAGAATGTCGTGACCGTCCGGCCGATCCATGATCGGCGCGGGCGGCCACTGGAACGTGTTTCTGCTTCAGTTCTTGAAGCTGTGGATCGGAGCAGGGATCCTTCCGCCCCTGTTCACGAAGTCGGCGCAGCTGTACCTATTGACAGGCATGATCCCGGCGTCTCCGAGGAGACCTCCGAACTGAACGGTGTCTCCGACGGTCTTCCCGATGACGGGGATGACCCTGACGGCAGTGGTCTTCTGGTTGATCATCCCGATCGCCATCTCGTCGGCGATTATGCCGGCGATCGTAGTGGCGGGGACATCTCCCGGAATGGCGATCATATCGAGTCCGACGGAGCAGACGCATGTCATGGCTTCGAGCTTCTCGAGGGTGAGGGCGCCGATCGCCGCGGCTTCCGCCATGGAGCTGTCCTCGGTGACGGGGATGAAGGCACCGCTGAGCCCTCCGACGTAGGAGGATGCCATGACGCCGCCCTTCTTGACCTGGTCGTTGAGGATGGCCAGTGCAGCGGTGGTTCCCGGTGCTCCGGCGTATTCCATTCCCATCTCGTGGATGATGTCCGCGATGCTGTCTCCGACGGCGGGCGTCGGGGCGAGGGAGAGGTCCACGATGCCGAAGGGAACCCTCAGGCGTTGGGCCGCAATCGTGCCGACTAG
>LVVU01000178.1 GCA_006954465.1 Candidatus Methanoprimaticola hominis | reverse complement strand
CCCCTCGGAGATGAGCTTCGCGGACAGGTTCGAGTTCAGCAGCGATACGATGCTGGTCATCACCGTGGACGACACGGATCCGAACATGCCGGTGGGCTCGTAGATGTAGTACTGCAGGACGGTGATCTGCTTCCCTTCGGACATCAGGCTTCTGAATTCTTCTTCGGAAGGCAGGGCTATGACGGACGATATGCCCATCTCCTGCATCATCTTCGCTATATCGTCGGAACCGTTTCCGAGGTAGGTGATCTTGCCCGCTTCATCGCCGTAGGTGTCGGTGAGGAACTTGTAAGGGGTCCACGGAGTCGTCGTTCCGTCGTATCCGTATTCCTTTTCGCCTATGTAACCGAATTCCGGCAGAGCGGCTGCCTTCTCGACCTCTCCGCCGATGAGTCCTCCCATGCCTGCGAACAGGACGACCATTATGAGGATCGACGCCACGGATCCGGGGGAGAGCATCTCCCGGATCTCCTTCTTCATTATCGTGGTGATGTGGCTCATCCTTTCACCGCCTTGACGAATACCTCTTCGAGGGTATCGACGCCGAAACGCTCCTTGAGCTCCTCCGGTGTTCCCAGGAGGATGAGGTTGCCCTGGTCGATGAGTCCGACGCGGTCGCAGAGCATGTCGACCTCGAACATGTTGTGCGAGGACATGATGACGGTCACGTCAGTGGATGCGATGGATCTGATGACCTCTCTGATCTCGTACGCATTGATGACATCCAATCCGGAGGTCACCTCGTCCATGATCGCGAGCCTGGGATTGGGCATGATGGCTCTGGCGATGAGCAGCCTCCTCATCATCCCCTTGCTGTAGGTGTCGACCTTGGAATCTATCCTCTCGCCGAGATCGGCGAGCTCGATGCCCTTGGCGACCATGGTATCCTTCGCGGCACCGCTAGTGAAGAAGCTGGCCATGAATTCCAGATACGCCCGTCCCGTGAGGTCCTTGTAGGCGCCTGCATCCTCAGGCAGATAACTGATGATCTTCCTGACCTCCTCGGGTTCGGTGGCGACATCGTGTCCGAAGACGGATATCGACCCCGATGTAATCCCCAGAAGGGTGGAGATCATCCTTAGCGTGGTGGTCTTCCCGGCTCCGTTGTGTCCGATGAGACCGAAGATCTCGCCTTCCTTCACCGAGAGCGTGATGCCGTGAACGGCCTCCCTCTCGCCGTAGGATTTCCGGACGTCTTTCAGCTCGAGCGCATCCATGTTCATTCCGATTCATCCGATTGTATATAACCAGGATGATTACGTTGTATGAAACCGTAGAACTGGGAATAATCGGGTTTGGGAAGAGGTTTCGGAGCGTCCTTCACTCCTCGTCGGCTGGTGCGGGCTTTGCGTTGCCCATGGCGGCGTTGATGGTGTCGGACAGGATCTTGAACTTCTCCTGGAGCGACTTCTCCTGGCGGTCCATGCTGGAGATCCTGACCTCCATGGTCTCGATGGACTCCTCCAGCTCTCCTTTGAGCTTGTCCTTGTCCTCGACCTTGATCAGGAGCGATCCCGCGGACTTGTAGATGTCGCCGGTCGCGGAGTTGAGCTCCTCCAGAGTCCTGGCCATCTCCCTCTTCTGTGCATCGTACTGCATCTTCTGGGAGGATACGGCCTGGAGCTGCTGCTGAACCTGCTGATACTGAGCGATCTGGTTCTGGAGCTGGGGGCTGATGCTGTTCATTGTCTCACCTTGGCGATGTTCTCCACGCTCTGTACTACGGAGATGCACTCTAGGTACGAGTTGAGGGCCGCCCTCATGGCGGATGCGTCGTCGGCATCGATCTCGATGACCGCGACGTCCCCTTCCATACGGACGGACGACCTCGTTCTGGGCAGTTCCCTTCCGGATTCCGGACGGATGGAATCGGCGGCCGCTTTCGCGGCGGCGCCGTCCATCCTCAGGGTGGCCCTGAGCATCGCTCAGTCGGACTTCAGGACCTTCTTCACGTTGGGTCTCTCTTTGAAGAAGATCTTGGATCCGCATTTCTCGCACTGGAGCCCCAGGGCGTTGACGTTCCTGACGGGCTCGTTGCACTTGGCGCATCTGTACATCGTGGCTCACTGCTCGCTGACCTGAGAGATCTCCCTCTTGGTCTTGGGGGTGTAGGCGCCAGCGGCGAACTTGGTGTCGCAGTGCGCACAGTACCAGATGCCGGAGCTCTGCCTCTTGACGGCGTGGTGGTGGCATACCGGGCACTCGTGCTTCTGCTTCTGCTGGGCCTCGATGTTCTTGATCCTGTTGCGGACGATAACTCCGTACCTTGCTCCGAACCTTCCGGCGCTGCCCGCTTTCTCTGTCCTCTTTGCCATGTGGGATCACCCAATGATTTTTCTGATCTCCGCGCCGATCTCCACGGACCTGTCGAGGCACTGGCTCAGCTCGTCAAGGGTGATCGAGCCGCACCCGCCCTTCTGCATGGCCCTGAAGTTCCCGTTGTCGTCGGTCGTGACCGTAAGACGCGCGGTTGAAATCTGCTCTTCGTCGTAGTCGGGGTCTACTATTAATGTGTTTCCGATTTTGACCTCAGTGATCGAAATCGGCGTGCATGTGACTGGCAGGGGCTTGTTGGGACCCTTCCCGTACTGCTCTCCGGGGACGATCGCCGACTTCAGCGCCGCCACCGCCGCGAGGTTCGCGGCGTCGAACAGGTTGCCGTCGTGGTCGATGGCGTAGATGTCGATGTAGCACATCCATACCTCCTCTCCGGGGGTGATGCACAGGGCCTCGACGTCGACCATGCCGGATTCGCGGATTCCGCGGTCCACGACACGGGCGAGCTCGATGGCGTCCTCTCCGGGAGGTCCCGATTCGAATGTGGGGTGCGCCATGGGGATGAGCTCCATGCCGGTGGTGAGCACTCCGAGGTTCGGGGTGTCGCCGAAGGGTGTTCCGGGGATGATCTTGATCCCCGCGATCACGGTGGTGTTTCCGATCCTGACCCTGGCGGATCCGTCTGCGGACTCGATGAGGCCGGTCTCGATGCTGATCTTCCTGAAGTCCTTGACACCGCGGCCGTCCTGCCTCTTCCCCTCCTCGAGGAGATGAATCATGTGGTCGCGCTTGATGCTGGACATCATCTCGTTGCTCATTCGGAAGCCTCCTGCTGATTCTTGGAGTAGCGCCTCTTGAGGGCGTCGACCTGGAGGTCGTGGACCTCGTGGCAGGCGTTAACGGCGAGCTCGATCGCGTGGTCGAACTCGGCGCGGGTCATGTTTCCATCCATCTGGAGCAGGACGATCTCGTCGGTCGAGGGGACGATGGCGATGGGCACGTCGGCCTGACCGTAGTTGTCCTCCTCCTTGTTCAGGTCCAGGAGGACCTTGCCGTCCGCCTTGCCTGCGGCGATGGCGGGGACGATGTC
>LVVU01000177.1 GCA_006954465.1 Candidatus Methanoprimaticola hominis | reverse complement strand
GTATCTCCAGGCCGTGGGGATCGTATGGTCCCACGGACCGGACTGCTTCCTCTTCGCAGAAGGTGGACGTCGATCGAGTAGACGCTCATCGTCGGGGAGTAGGTCTTCAGCTCGAAGGTCTCCAACGATATCGAGTGGCCGTTCTCCGCCGACATCGCCGCCATCTCCTCGCAGAGCATCGGGAAGGAGTCCCTCTCGATGATCTTGTACATATGGACGGTCCCGCCGCGGTTCAGATGGCTGAGCGCCAGCGGCAGGAACCTGTCCGCGATCTGCGGGAGATTCATGATTATGCGGTCGGCCTTCGGCAGGGTCGGGACCACGTCGTTCGCATCGCCCGTGATCGGGACGAGCGCATCGGCGTGGTTGTCCTCCTTGTTCATGAGGGTGAAGTGCTCCGCATCGGGGTTGAGGTCGATCGAATACGCGACCTCCGGATCCGCGAATCTGCATATCTGGATGCCGAACGGCGCCACGCCGCCGAACATGTCGATGACGACCTCGCCGTCCCTGACCTGGGAGGCCACCCTGTGCCTCTCGCCTGCCAGCCTCGGATTGAAGTAGACCTTCGCAGGGTCGGTATGCATCCTGGCTCCGAACTCCTTGTGAACGGTCTCCGACGGACCCTCCCCGGCCATGAGCTCCAGGTCCCTGACCCTGAGCTCGCCCTTTACTCCGGAATCGGAGAACACGCAGCGGAGGCTGCGGTTGGCGCGCATCATCGCCTTCCCGATGCTCTCGCGATATGGTTCGAGCTCCTCCGGGATCTTGATCATGCCCACGTCCCCGACCACGTCGAACGATATGGGGAGGAGATCGGACAGTCCGTCCGGGAGGTCGAGGAGGTGCCTGTAGTCCCCTACGGGACGCTCCTGCTGGCGGAGCTCGTGCTCCTCCAGGTCGTAGCCTTCTACGGGTATGAGAACGGGGATCAGGAGCGAATCGCCTTCGCTCCCGATCCTATAAGATACATCGAGGATCCCCTCGTCGAGCAGCATGGTCCTTACGGACTCGCCTTCGCGCTTCGGAACCCTGATGCATTTCACCATGACGCGCTGATGCGCATCTCGGATTAAAGGGTGCCGTGGTCCTTCCTGTGCCTCTTCGGCAGGACGAACAGCTCGCCCTCATCGTCGAATCCGACGGACGCATCCACGTCGTACACCTCGCGGATCAGATCCGGGTTGATGATCTCCTTCGGCTTCCCGATGGCGACGATCTCGCCCTTCTTCATGATGATGCACAGGTCGCAGTACCTCGCCATGAGGGAGATGTCATGCTCGGCGACCAGGACCGTCATGTCCTTCTTGACCATGGCGTTGAGATACTCCATGACGTCGAGCTTGTACTTCATGTCCAGATGCGAGGTGGGTTCATCCACCAGCATGAGCCGGGGCTCCTGGACATACGCCTTGGCGATGAGCACCCTCTGCATCTCTCCGGACGACAGCATGTTGAGCTGCCTGTCCTGGAGATGGAGCACCCCGAACTTCCTGAGAGCGTCCTCCACGACGGATTCGTCGTTCTCGGTCTCCCACCAGACGTTCTTGAGATAGGGGTATCTTTCTCGTACACGGTCAGGCCGAAGCTGTTCCTCAGCTCGGTGGGGACGGTCGATACGATCTTCGCGATATCCGCTGGGGCCTTGTTCAGCACGGATTCCCCGTCGATCAGGATGTCCCCGGATGAGGGGTCGTGCATCCTGTTGATGCACTTCATCATGGTGGACTTCCCGCACCCGTTGGGTCCGATCAGCCCGACCAGCATCCCCGAGGGGATCGAGAACGACACTCCGCGTACGGCGTGATAGCCGTCGTCATAGTACTTCTGGAGATTCCTGACCTCCAGCAGAGGCACGTCCGGGTTTCCGGACGGATGATTCTCATCCATCGTACATCCTCCCCTTCTTGATGAGAAGATACGCGAACACCGGCGCTCCGATGACCGTGGTTATGGCACCGACAGGCAGCTCCATGGGGACCATGACCATCTTCGCGAAGAAGTCGGCGGCCATCATGAGCACTCCGCCGATCACCATGGATGCGGGAAGGACCAGCCTGTGGTCTCCTCCGAGTATCATACGGCACAGATGGGGGACAACGAGTCCCACGAATCCTATTATACCGACGAATGCGACGCACACGGACGCGAGCACCGATGCGAGGATGAGCATCCACTTGTTGAATCTGCGGACATCGAGACCCATCTGACGGGCCTGGTCCTCTCCGAGGAGTACGAGATTGAACTCCTTGGCCCAGACCAGGGATACCATGGACATGGCGATGGCCGGTACGGTCATGAGGATGGCCTCGGTCCATCCTATATTCGCGAAGGAACCGAACAGCCAGGTCATGGCATCATGCAGCTTGTCCCCGGCCATGCTGAGCAGGAGCGTCTGCACCGCCGAGAACACCAATCCGATGATGATACCCGCCAGCACGTAGTTTATCGACGAACCTCCTGCCTTCTCGGCAAGGAACATCGTGCACGAGAATGCGATGACTCCTCCGATCATGGCCACGATCGGAGTGATATAGGTAACATTGTCGAACAGGCCGAAGAATGTGAAATTGAAAGCGATGGTCGCGACCGCCGCCACTCCCGCTCCCGCGGAGACCCCCATGATGTAGGGATCGACCATCGGATTGCGTATGATGGCTTGATACATCGCTCCTGCAACGGACAGACCGAGTCCGGCGGCGAAAGCGGCGACCGCGCGGCAGCATCTGGAGTTGAATACCACGATCTCGTCGTTGTCCACGATGGGCTGGGAGTCGATCGCCTTCCCCATGGCCGACGCCAGCAGGGACAGGGACTCCCTGAACCCGTAGGACCCGGAAGGGCCGAATGCGAGGCTGATCACGAACATCAGGACCGCCAGGACCGCTCCGATGAGCAGGACGATGGCGAGACGGCGCTTGTTGCGCCTGACCTTGGAGCCGCCGGTCTCGGACCCCTTCCTCAGATTGATGTTGATGTACGCCAGCAGGGGGATCCCCGATGCGCGCCATCTCTGGACGAACACGATGATCAGGATCAGTATGACAATCAGAACGACGATCCCTAAGATCAGGCCGAGATCCATCCCCGCTCCGGAATCGTCATCCGACGAAGGAGTGGTGCTGCCGATCATCCCATGATACGAGAACGCGCCCGCGTCCGTACCGAGATAGACCATCCCGTCTATGACCACGGTCGGAGCCATCGCATAGCTCTCGACATCGGAGGGCTGCTTCACGGAGCCGAGGAGCTTCCCGCCCATATCCGTGACCAGGATGCTGCCGCCCTTCTCGTACTCGGCGACGAACACCTTCTCGTTGTTGACGACGGTCAACGGCCCCTTGAACGCCAGCTTCCCGTTGTACACCGTCTCCGACGTTCCGGAGACGGAATACCTGTACATCGTATCGCCGGACAGGTAGTAGATGCCGGAGAATCCCTCGCCCTCGTAGGGTGTGACGAATGTGCTGCAGACCCCGGTCATCTCCTTGGAGATCTGCGTCAGCATGCCGTCGATGAAGGAATAGACGGCGATGCCGCCCTCGGTGGTGTCCATCCCCTTCCCGTTCGAGAAGGACAGCATCAGACGGTCGCCGACCAGCACGGGGACGCACGCCTGCCCATAGATCTTCTCGTTCGAACCGACCGTCTCGGTCGTCTGATGAACGAGAGCGGAATCGATGATGGCTCCGGTCGTGCGGTCCAGCGAATAGAGGTACCCGTCGAGGGACCCCATCAGGATGTACTCCCCGCAGACCGTGGGGGCCATGTAGTAGACGCATCCGCCGATCTGCGTGTTCCAGATTATGTTGAGATCCGTATCCACGCAGTAGACGTGACCGTTCGACGAACCGAAGTACAGCACTCCTGAATCGTAGACGATCGAAGCGGACCCGGTGCTGTACATCATGCCCGTCAGGGTGTGGTCCCTCGCCTTGGGGATATCGATGGAGACCACTTCGGAATCGTCCGTACCGGGGCCTGTCAGGGGGATCCTGTACAGCTTGCCCTCGGTCGCGGGAAGGAAGTAGTACCCTCCGACGATGACTCCGGTCGCGGTCTCGTAACCTGCGCCCTTGCTGTACTGGAAATGCCACTTCTCCTCGCCCGTGAAACGGTCGAAGCAGTAGAGGACGGGATCCGCCTGGGATGATGTGAATCCTCCTCCGGCGACCGCGTATACGTCGTCGCCTTCGACGAGCATCGCGGCGTTGACGAAATTGGATGTGCCGATGGTCGTGTATGTCCATGCCACCGACCCTTCCTCCTCGGAGAGCTGCGCGGTCTGATGGCCGGTGTTCGCCGAATCGCCGCGGATCATGGTCCATGACGAACGGTGATCCGGGGTCTCCGTCGGGGAGATCCCCTCAGGATAGAACCCGAGGGCGTACGAACCCGCTGTATACGCAGAGGACAGATCTATGGTCGACGTCACATCCGACCATGAACCGCCTGCCCACGAGTACACGCGCCAGGATGCCTTGACGGTCCCGGTCGTCCTCTCGGACAAACCGTCGATCGTTATCCTACCGTCGAAGACGGCTTCGTGACCGCAGGCCTCCACAGCAGATCTCAGCACAAGCTCCACGGTGCCGCCCTCCGGAACGGCCCATGCGGTGTCTCCGTTTCCGAGGTCGACGAGGACCCCGTCGCCGTCGGCGCCTTCGACCGGTGCCGCCAGCATGATGGATGACACCGCCAGTATCAGAAATACGGGCACCAATGCCCAGATACGGCGATCCATCAGAACCCTCTCCCTGTGATGGGCAGATACGACTTGTAGTCGTCTCCGATGAACTTGGGGAACTCTATGCCGTCGGGGAACGCCTCCCCGTGGACGGCTCTGCCCATGAGCTCCATCATCTGCGCGACCCTGGGTCCGGCGCGGGAGGCGCAATCCGCCGCCTCCTCAGCGAACAGGTATATCTCCCCGTTCTTGTACGCCGTCGTGGT
>LVVU01000176.1 GCA_006954465.1 Candidatus Methanoprimaticola hominis | reverse complement strand
CGATACCCATCTTGTCGCCGGGGTTCCCCAGCTTGAACAGGATGTTCATGGCCTCGGCCCTGCCGAAGCGGGGGTTCCCATGGGTGAGGAAGTACGCTCCGGTGATGTGGTCGTGGATGGCTCCGATGATGGGTCCGCCGTACCTGGGCGACAGGATGTTCTCCTGGACCTGCATGAGGATGCGCGCCTCGGCACGGGCCTCGTCGGACTGCAGGACGTGCAGGTTCATCTCATCGCCGTCGAAATCGGCGTTGTACGGGGGACAGACGCACAGGTTGAACCTGAAGGTGCGGCCGTCCATGATCCTGACGCGGTGTCCCATCATGGACATCCTGTGCAGCGAAGGCTGCCTGTTGAACAGGACGACGTCTCCGTCCACGAGCTGCCTCTCGACTGTATAGTCCACCTCGAGGCCCTCCGCGACGGTCTCCTTGTTGGTCTCGGTGACCCTGATCCTCCTGCCGTCGGAACGGATGACGTAGTTCACTCCGGGGACGTAGGGGTGGTCGCTGAGGGGTCCGGGACCGCGGGCCACGAACTCGCGCATCATGTCGAGGTTGTGAGCGTTGACGTGCACGGGCACGGTGAGCTCTCTCGCCGCGATTACGGGCACTCCGACCTCGTTGATCGAGAGCAGAGGGTCGGGGGAGATGACGGTACGGGCGCTGAAGTTGACACGCTTACCGGACAGGTTGCTCCTGAACCTTCCCTCCTTACCCTTGAGCCTCTGGGCCAGGGTCTTGAGGGGACGACCGGACCTGTGCCTCGCGGGCGGGATACCGGACGTCTGGTTGTCGAAGTAGGTGGTGACGTGGTACTGGAGGAGCTCCCACAGATCCTCTACGATCAGCTGGGGCGCTCCGGCGTCACGGTTCTCTCTGAGTCTCTGGTTGATTCTCAGGACATCGACCAGCTTGTGGGTCAGATCGTCCTCGGATCTGTCTCCGGAATCGAGGGTGATGGACGGCCTGACGGTCACAGGGGGAACGGCCAGTGCGGTGAGCACCATCCACTCGGGCCTGCAGGTCTCGGGATCGAATCCCAGGGCCCTCAGGTCGTCGTCGGGGATGCGCTCGAGCCTCTCGCGGACCTCTTTCGCGGTCAGCTTGTGGTTGTCGTTGACCTCGCGGAAGGTGGTGGGCTTGTCGAGCTTGATCTTGATTTGCTCGACTCCGCAGTAGGGGCACATGCCCTTCCCGGACGCGTCCTTGGCGGTCTCCTTGGAGTAGTTCTTGAACTCCACGGTGTCCCCGCCGTACTCCTCCATCTTCTCCATGCTGTCCAGGCGGGCCTGGATCTGGTCCTCGGAGAGCATGAGCCTGCCGCAGGAGCTGCATGTGGACTCCAGGAGCATCTTGATGTCCTTGATGAACCCGACGTGGATGACGGGCATGGCCAGATCGATGTGTCCGAAGTGCCCGGGGCACTCGTCCACCTTGCATCCGCAGGTCTTGCAGCGGAGGCCGGGCTCGATGACTCCCATGTGGGGGTCCATCAGACCCATCTCGATCGGGTATCCCTCATCGTCGTATGTGTCCGCCGTGATGATCTTGGTGGCGGACATCCTCCTAATCTCGTCGGGCGAGACGCAGGAGAACTTGATGGATCCAATCCTCTTGGTGATACCGGCTGTCATCTCAGGTCCTCCAGCTGAAGCCTCATGGCGACCCCCATACTCAGGAGCTCGTCCATGAGCAGCTTGAATGCATAGGACGTCTGGACGGGGTAGATGTGGGTGTGGTTCTTGCACACCGGGCAGTACAGAGCCCCGTTCCTGTCCTTGATCGCGATATGTCCGCACTTCGGGTTGCCGCAGATGTACTGAACGGTTCCGTCGGACTCGTCGAGCAGCCTGTCCTTGATGACCATGGCGGCTCCGTGACCGATGAGACAGTCCCTCTCCATCTCTCCGAACCTGAGACCTCCCTGCCTGGAACGTCCCTCGGTGGGCTGCCTGGTGAGGATCTGGACAGGTCCCCTGGACCTGACGTGCATCTTCCCGCTGACCATGTGGTGCAGCTTCTCGTAGAAGATGACTCCCGTGTAGACCTCGGTCTGGATCATGCGTCCGGTCCTGCCGTCGTACATGACCTCCTTTCCGTCCCTCTTGAATCCATTCCTGAGCAGACCGTCGCGGATGGAATCCTCGTTCTCGCCGGAGAACGCGGTACCGTCGATGATGCGGCCCTCCATGGAACCGACCCTTCCCGCGATCATCTCGAGCACGTGCCCGATGGTCATACGGGACGGGATACCGTGGGGGTTGACCACGAGATCGGGGGTGACTCCGTCGGATGTGAACGGCATGTCGCACTGGTCGACGAGCCTTCCGACGACTCCCTTCTGTCCGAACCTGGAGCAGAACTTGTCGCCCAGCTCGGGGATCCTCTCGTCCCTGACCTTGACACGGACGAGCCTGCATCCGTTCTCGGACTCGGTGATCATGACGGAATCGACGTATCCCTTCTCTCCGGGACGGACGGTGACGGACGTCTCCCTGCGCTTCTGCGGGGTGAGGAAGTCCGTGTCCTCCTCGAGGAACCTGGGCGGGGATGTCTTTCCGATGAGGACATCGGAACCGTGGACCTCGCTCTCGGGGGAGATGAGACCGTCCTCGCTGAGCTCCGCATAGGCCATATCGGCCCTGGCGCCCATGATGTCGGGGGACGGGATCTCGAAGTGGTCCTCCTGTCCTCCGGGGTAGCGGCGCTCCTCCGCACGGTAGGACCTCATGAACGTGGACCTGCCGAGACCTCTCTGGACGGAGCTCTTGTTCATGATCAGCGCATCCTCGATGTTGTACCCGTGGTACGAGAGGACGGCGATGCAGAAGTTCTGTCCTGCGGGCCTGTGCTTGTATTTGATGTACTCCATGGTCTGGGTCTGGACCATCGGGACCTGGGGGTACTGCATCAGGTGGCCCCTGGTGTCGGGCCTGATCCTGTAGTTGGAAGTGGGGACTCCCAGCGCCTGCTTACCCATTCCCGCACCCATGGTGATACGGGGGGCGGAGTTGTGCTCCGGGTACGGAACGATTCCGGCGGCGACTCCGATGATGACCATGGGGTCGACCTCCATGTGGGTGTACTCAGGGGTGATCTTGGACGGGACGGTGAACTCCTGGCCGCACCACCTGCACTTGAGGGTCGCATCGCCCTCCTTGCCGGGGTTCATCCAGTCCGCATCCGTCTTCGAAAGGGCGTGGCTGCAGCAGGGGCACCTGCGGGGCAGGTCGTAGGGTTCGACGAGGACGAGCGCGTCCTCCTCCTCTTCGGCGTCGACCCACTCGATGATGCCCTCGCGGAACAGGTCGTCCCAGCGGATCCTGTCCTCGCGGATCCCCTCGATGTGCTTCCTGGAGAGGGCGAGCCTGCCGTTCTTGACGATGAGCAGGGGCCCGTCGCAGTTGATGATGATCTCTCCCATCTCCTCGTCCCAGCGGATGTTGATCTCGTTGGACAGGAGGCCGCAGCGCCTGCGCTCCCTGATGTCGTTGACGAGCTTGGCAGGGGAGGCGTGGGTTCCCACGAGGTCTCCGTTGACGTAGACCCTGGCTCCGGCGCTGGACTTGACGGTCTCGAGATCCATCTCCCTCAGCATCCACTTCACATCGGCCTCGGGGAATCCCTCGGAGACGTCGATGATCAGGGCGGCGTTCTTCACCAGTCCGCAGTTCTGACCCTCGGGGGTCTCGGACGGGCAGAGCCTTCCCCACTGGGTGGGGTGAAGGTCACGGGCCTCGAAGTGGGGCTGGCTCCTGGTCAGGGAGGAAGTGATCCTCCTGAGGTGGGACATCGCGGAGAGGTTGGACGTCCTGTCGAGGAGCTCACGTCCGCCGACCCAGTTGCCGGTGGCGAGGGCGTGGAGCAGCTTGTGGGTGAGGAGGTCGGGACGGATGGACGAGGCGATGTTCATCTCGGACTTCTTCCTTCCCCAGTTCCTCTCGAGCTGGTACTTCAGGTCCTTCATGAGGCTGCTGAAGCTGGTCCTGAACAGGTCCTCCATGAGGTCTCCGGACAGCTTGAGCCTCTTGTTGGCGTAGTGGTCCTTGTCGTCCTCCTTCCTCTTGCCGAGGCTCAGCTCCAGAACGGAGCGGGCGATGCGTCCGAGGAAGATAGCCTTCTTCATGCGGTCCTCCTGGGAATCGCCGAGGTGGGGCAGCAGGGACCTGTCGAGGATGCTCTCGACCTTCTTGGTCCTGTACTCCTTCGCCTGACCGGCGGCGAAGTTCCTCTCGAGGAACAGAATCGCGTCCTCCTGGGTGTGGTATCCGTTGGGAGCGTAGGTCTTCTTGTCAAAGGATGCCTCGATGTTGGCGTAGACGATGTTCGCCATGGCCTCGTCGGACACGATGGTCTCGTAGATCTCCTCGTCGGACTCCATCCCCAGGGCCTTCATCAGGGCGATGAGGGGGATGCTTCCGGAGGCGACGGGCACGGAGACCATGACCATGCCGTCCTTCTTCTTCTCTACAAGGGTGAGGGCGCGGTATCCGTCCTTCTGGGAGAACACCTTGGCGACCTCGACGGCGGCGCCGTACTTCTCGTTGTACTCGACCATGACCCTGTTGGGGGCGAGGTCCTCGAGCGTGATCAGGACCCTCTCGGTTCCGCCGATGATGAAGTATCCTCCGGGCTCCCTGGGATCCTCCTTCTGCCTGATGAGCTCCTGCTCGTACTCCTCGTCGGAGAGGGGGCGCTCGAACTGCTTCTCCATGACCTGGCGGTTCACGTTGCAGCCGGAGGACTTGACCATCATGGGGAGGTCTCCGACGTGGATCCACCTCTCGCTCTCGATCGCCTCCTTCTCGACGCCGTCCTCGAAGACATCGAATCTCACGAAGACCTTGGACATGTAGTTGAGGTTCCGGCGGGCGATGCGCTGCTGGGACGTGTTGTAAATGCGCTGGGTCAGCCTATCGATGGCAAGGGACCCGTGCAGACGGATGCCTACCGCAAAATCGAGCGTGTGGCAAGCGGCGTTATTACCCGTAAATCCGTAGATACCCCTCTTCAGACCGGAATCAAGGCAATCGATTCCATGGTTCCGATCGGACGCGGACAGCGTGAGCTGAT
>LVVU01000175.1 GCA_006954465.1 Candidatus Methanoprimaticola hominis | reverse complement strand
ATTACGCCAAGAAGGTGTGATCCACGACGATCTTCGGTGCCAACGGCGTCAGAGGCGCCGTCAACGGCGATCTCACGCCCGAGGTGGTCCTCCAGCTCGGGAAGGCCATCGGCAAGACGTTCCAGGGCGAGGTGGCCATCGCCACCGACGCTAGGGATTCGGCCGTGGCGGTCAGGACCGCATTGGCATCGGGGATCATGTCGTCGGGCTGCGATGTGGTGGACCTGGGCCTTCTGCCCACGCCCGCCCTCCAGCATTACGTTTCCACGCATCCCGGGGTGTCCGGGGGCGTCATGATCACGGCATCCCACAGCTCATACGGAGACAACGGTCTGAAGATCGTCCTCGAAGGCGGAGCCGAGGCGACCCGCGAGGACGAGCAGGCCCTCGAGGCGTTCTACTCCCGCGACATCCCCGTGGAGGAGTGGTCCTCCGTAGGGGATATCAGGACCGAGCGCGGGGCTGTGGAGGATTACGTTCAGTACATCATCGATTCGGTGGATGCCGAATCGATCCGTTCAGCGGGTCTGACGGTCTGCGTCGACTGCGCCAACGGTGCCGCCAGCGTCACTACGCCTTTGCTTCTCCGCAAGCTCGGCGTGAAGACCGTCGCGCTGGAGTGCGATCCGGAGGGCATGCCCCGCAGGGAGAGCGATCCGACCCGCGAGAATCTGTCGGATCTCATGTTCATCGTCCCTCACGCCCACGCCGATTTGGGGGTCGCACACGACAGCGACGGCGGACGTGCGATATTCGTGGACGGGCGCGGTCGCTACATAGACGGTGATTACATGGGTGCGCTCATGGCCGAGCGGATCCTCGCAGACAAGAAGGGGAAGGTGGTCACGCCCATCAGCTCCTCCCTCGTCTTGGAGGATATAGTGGAGAGGTTCGGCGGACAGGTCAGATACACGGAGGTCGGAACCCATGCGGTCATCCGCAAGATGATCGAGAATCTGGCGATCCTCGGCGTAGAGGAGGACGGAGGCATCATATTCCCATCCGATTGCATGTGCAGGGACGGCGGATTGACTCTGGCCAAGGTCCTCCAGATGGGCGTCAAGGGGATCCCGTTGGCCGACATGGTCGACGGTCTGCCGGTGTATCACAAGGTGAAGCGCCGTGTTCCGTGTCCGGATGATCACAAGGCCAAGGTCATGGACGCGTACTCCCGCAACCACGCCGATGTGGATGCGGAGACCGACATCATCGATGGTCTGAAGATCGTGACCGATGCCGGATGGACCCTTGTAAGGCCCTCCACTACAGAGGATTACATCAGGATCTATGCCGAATCGTCCGACGAGCAGACTGCTGAATCTCTTGCTGATGCTGCGGTCGAAGAAGTGACCGGATTGGTCGGAAGCATCAACTGATGCTCTTCTGATGGACTTCCAGGACCTCGTTGATCATCCTGGCTGCGAGGATCGACGTTATCCCCGACGGGTCCGCCGGAGGGCAGACCTCGTTCACATCGAATCCGATGAGTCTGTCCCCGATCATGTTGATGGCCTTCTTCACATCGATGGGCAGGAGTCCGAAGGGCTCGGGCGTACCGGTTCCGGGAGCATAGGCGGGATCGATGCCGTCGATATCCAACGTCAGATACACTTTCTCCGCCTTGACGGAATCCAGAGCCGTCTCCACGACCTTGGCCATTCCCATATCCATGATGTCGTAGGAGCTGATGAACGGGACAGCATCGTCCCTCTCGAGCTCCTCTCTGCCGATCGCCCTGGCGCCCAGGACGAAGACGTTGTCCAGTCCCAGGTGGTCTGCTGCGCGCCTCATGACGCAGGCGTGGCTGTTCGGAGTCCCCAGGTACTCGTCCCTGGAGTCGAGATGGGCATCGATCGAGATCAGGGCGATACTCCTCTCGGGGAAGGCCCTGATGATGGGGATGTTGATGGAATGCTCCCCGCCCATCGCTACGGTGAACTTCCCGTCCCTGACGGCCGGAGCCACCGCGAAATCCACCTCTGCGAACATGTCCTCGGGAAGGATGAAATCATCGCAGTTCCCGTAGTCGCAGACCTGCAGCGTCCTCTCGTGGAGGCCGTGCTCGAAATGGATCTCCTCAAAATTGTAGGAGGCCCGCCTTATGGCGGTAGGGGCCTCCCTTGCGCCTGCCTTGAAGCAGGCGGTGTGGTCGTACGGGATGCCGAAGATGACGGCATCGGCGTCGTTGTACTCCGATTCGGCACCAGCGTAAGCAATCCCGTACGACATTCGTTCACCTCACATTATCTTGTATCTGCCCATGGCCTCGAGGTACAGGATCTCTCCGCCCTCGTTCAGGGGCTGCTCGTGGTCCGCGTTGATGGGGATGGAGATCTGCTCGAAAGTCTCCATATCCATGATGAGGGCCTCGTCGTCGCTGAGGGTGAGGATCTGTCCTTTCCTCTTGTCGATAACGGGTACCTGGACTTTGGTGCTGACGGGTCCGACGATGGATTTCTTGGCGCCGGTGAAGATGCTGACTGCATCGACGTTGGCCTTGGCGGATCCGTGCTTTCCGGGTTTGGAGGTCGTGATCTTGATGATCTTGCAGGGCTCGTCGTCGACGTTGACGTACCTGCCCTCTTTCAGTTCCCTGATCTCTTTCATCTCCCACATTGGACTCACTCTCGATAGTATATTGGCTCCCAGCCGTTCAGGGCCGGAAGTTCACCCCCGTGAAGGAGGCGTCGATACGCATGTTGATTGAATTCATGCTATCTGGCTCACCCTTACGGGCGGTTGCGCATATTAAGATTGCGCGCGTTCGAATGAAAAACCCTGATTCCTTCCCGGTTTTGTCGTCCGTTCGGGCGTCATGGAACGAGGTCTGTCGACTGCCGTCTCGGCGCAGGATGTCGTTGGATTCGACGATGTGGTACGGGCCGTTCTCCGCCTCGCGGTAACGGATCGTCTCAGATGAAGCGGATAAAATGGAGGATATGAAGGGGCCCCGGAGGGCCCCCTGCAGGAACGGTCAGCGCCTTCTGGGCTTCCCCTTCCCGGGCCTGTTCTGCCTCTTCCCCTTGTTGGACTTCTGAAGCTTCTTCGGCGGATCGGGATACTTCTTCTTGATCTCCTCGACCCTCTTCTTCAGTTCCTCGTTGAGCCTGTCCCCGGCGAATTCGCCATGGTACTGGTCGATCTTGGCCGCGATGAGGACCTTCCCGGCGACGGCTCTTGCTATCTTGCCGCGTTGCCAGTACGGCGCACGATGGACGTCGGGATGCTGATAGATGATGCCGTGCTTGGGGCCGCGCTTACCGGACCTCATGGCCCTGAACATGGCCTTCTCCGCACCCAGCAGCTGGACGGTGGACGAAGGGAGCGATGCCAGCCTCTCCAGACCGCCGGCGAGCGACACCATCCTCGCCGCGAGGGGGCCTCCGAGCATGGCGCAGAGGTTGGGG
>LVVU01000174.1 GCA_006954465.1 Candidatus Methanoprimaticola hominis | reverse complement strand
GTCGGTCGCAAGAAGATGCTCCTGATCGGACTGTCCTTCGCCCTGGTGATGTCGACGACATACTTCTTCGTGTCATCCATCGCCATGCTGATGGCTATCCGCTTCCTCCATGGGATGTCATACGGTATCAGCAGCACCTGCACGTCCGATATCGTCGCCAAGCTCCTTCCGCAGAGCCGCAGAGGCGAGGGCCTGGGATACTTCTTCCTGAGCATCACCATAGCCTGCGCCATAGGGCCTCTCCTGGGGATGACGCTCGGTTCCTCTCAGAACTACGACGCGGTTTTCTTTGTCGGTCTTGTGATGTACTCCCTGGCTCTCGTAATGGCCTTGATCCTGAGGGTGCCCGAGGAGACTCGCAGATCCGCGAGGCGAAGTCCTTCACGCTGAACAGCATGTTCCAGCGCTCCGCCCTACCTCTAGCCCTGACCGTCATGGTGTTCTACTTCTCCTATTCCGGGGTCCTCGCGTTCATCGCCTCGTATTCCGAGGAGATCGGGCTCGTCGAAACGGCCACGTACTTCTACCTCTCGGTAGCAGCAGGCACGCTCCTGTCGAGGATCTACGCGGGCAGGATCTACGATGAGAAGGGACCGAACAAGGTCATCATCCCCGCATACGTCGGTTTCATCGTTGGGATGACCATCTTCGCGACAACCTCCGACTCCCTGCTGTTCCTGTTCTCGGGATTCATCATCGGTATCGGAGTATCCATCGTGTTTTCGATATGCCAATCCATAGTCGTATCCAGAACGCCTCCCCGGAGGTACGGGGTCACGACATCCACGTTCTCGGCCCTCAACGATCTTGGGACCGGTCTCGGCCCCTCGATCCTCGGTATACTGATAGCCGCAGTGGGATTCCGCGACATGTATCTGGTCTGCGCATTCATCGCATTCGCCAGCTTCCTCATGTACTGGGGCATCCACGGAATGAGGCACGGCCACCTCCCCGGAAGAGAAATACAGCAGGAGGGGGAGTGAGGGGGTTGGTGCTGGAGACGAGATTTGAACTCGCGAACCACTAAGGACAGGATCCTAAGTCCTGCGTCGTTGGCCTAGCTTGACTACCCCAGCAGCGGGCGTCCAATGGGGACGGTGCATATTATTGTTCCGCGCCTGCTCGCACGCATCTATAAGAACAGGCGCCCAGATAGTCCGTCAGTAGAGGTTAGTCAAATGTCGGATCTTTTATCGGAAGGAGGAAGGCACCTCCTGCTCGGCAACGAGGCCATCGTAAGGGGCCTCTTCGAGGCTGGTGTCGGATTCGCCTCCACATATCCCGGCACGCCCTCGTCGGAGATCGGGAATCTCCTGGAGAAGTACTGTGCGGATGCCGGGATGTATTTCGAGTTCTCTGACAACGAGAAGATCGCCACCGAGGTCTCTGCGGCGGCGGCTTCGGCCGGAGTCCGTTCGTTCGTATTCATGAAGCATGTTGGCCTCAACGTGGCCGCCGATCCAATGATGACCCTGGCCTACTCCGGGGTTACGGCAGGCATGCTCATCCTCACCGCAGACGACCCTTCCGCGCACAGCTCCCAGAACGAGCAGGACAACAGGTTCTATTCGCATCTGTCCCTGCTCCCCATGGTCGAGCCCTCCACGCCTGCAGAGGCGAAGGACATGGTCGCCGAGGCGTACCGCATCTCCGAGGAGCTGGATCTGCCGGTGATCTTCAGGACCACCACCAGGGTCAACCATGCCCGTTCCCCTGTCGATTTCGGCACCAGGAAGACGCCGGTCACAAAGGGGCACTTCGACAGGGACTTCGTACGCTTCGTCAACGTCCCCGCCAACGCCAGGGTCAACAGGATGAGGCTCCTCGAGAAGGACGCCAGGGCCCAGGAGATGTCCGAGTCCTCCCCTCTCAACTTCGTGGAAGGAGAGGGCGAGGTGGGGATCATCACCTCCGGCGTCTCATACACCTATGTGAAGGAGGCCGTCTCCGGAGCCGCCATACTCAAGCTTGGATTCACCAACCCTCTTCCGGAGAAGAAGATCGCGGAGTTCGTCAAGGGCAAGAAGAGGGTCATCGTGGTAGAGGAGCTGGATCCGTTCCTGGAGGACGGGGTCCTCAGGATCTGCGCCCAGTACGGTCTGGACGTCCCCGTCTACGGGAAGAGGTCCGGACACCTGCCCTATGCTTGGGAGTACTCCACCGATGTCCTGTCGGGCATCTCCGACCTCGTCACCGTCAAGAGGTACCCCGAGCCCCTGCCCAAGTCCGATGTGAAGCTCCCCTCCAGGCCCCCGACGCTCTGCGCCGGATGCCCCCACAGGGGGATATTCGCGGCCACCAAGCGCGCCGTCGGAAAGAGGGATGTCGTCTACTGCTCGGATATCGGGTGCTACACCCTCGGAGGCTCCCCTCCGTTCAACGAGGCGGATTTCATCATCTGCATGGGAGGAGGAGCAGGAGCCGCCGGAGGATTCTCCAAGGTCACCGATCAGCTACCCACTGCATTCATGGGGGACTCCACGTTCTTCCATTCAGGGATCAATCCGCTCGTCAACGCGCTGTTCAACGGCCACAAGATCGTCATGGTGATCCTGGACAACAGCACCACCGCCATGACCGGACATCAGCCCAACCCCGGCACCGGGAGGGCGTTCGGAGGCATCAACACCGAGCCTCTGGACATCGAGTCCATCGCCCACGGGGTCGGAGCCAAGTTCGTGAGGAAGGTCGATCCATACGACATCAAGGCTGCAACGGAGGTCATGAGGGAGGCCATCGATTTCGACGGCGTCGCGGTCGTCATATCGGAGCAGCCCTGCCCGCTGGAGCTGAAGAAGAGGAAGATGCTCGTCCCGAAGACCTGCGTGGTCGACCAGGAGAAGTGCGTCAGCTGCTTCACATGCCTCAAGACCGTGGCCTGTCCCGCTCTCATCAAGAAGGGCGATAAGGTTGAGACCGACCCGACGCAGTGCATCGGCTGTCGTATGTGCGGCAGCGTCTGCCCCAAGGGCGCAATCGAGGTGAGGAGATGAAGTACACCGTTCAGATCGTGGGAGTCGGAGGACAGGGCGTTCTGCTCGCCTCCAACGTCCTCGGCACCGCCGCCATGGATGCCGGCCACAGGCTCATGATGAGCGAGGTCCACGGGATGGCCCAGAGAGGCGGCAGCGTCCTCTCCACCGTCAGGTTCGGAGACGAGGTCTACAGCCCTCTGGAGGCCGTCGGAGGCGCCGATCTCATCATGGGATTCGAGCCCGTCGAGACCGTCAGGAGCCTTCAGCTCGGGAACAAGGACACCGCCATCCTGATGAATCTGGATCCGGTCCTCCCGTCGATGGTCGCAGCAGGATTCGACGAGTATCCCGAGATCGACGATCTCGTGGATGCGGTCAAGGCCGTCAACCCCCATGTGGTCACCATCGAGGCCACCAGGATCGCCATCGAGGCCGGGAAGGCCGTAGCAGCCAACGCCGTGATGATCGGCGCAATGGCAGCCATGAAGGACTTCCCTCTTTCGAAGCAGCAGCTGCTCGATGCCCTCGTGAAGTCGGTTCCGGAGAAGTTCCGCGACCTCAACGTCGACGCCTTCGAGCGCGGATACAGGGCGATCGCCCAGTGAAACAATGACGGGGGCGACCCCGTCTTCTCCATTCTTGCCATTCTCTATAAGAGAGCCGAGAGAGAAGGGCGATCCCCTCGCGGGGATCTATAGGAAACGAACAAACTCGATTCAGCTTGAGATGAGGCCTTCGGGTCCCCTCATCCAGTGGAATGTACACAATGTCCTCAGCAGGTCGTTAGGGC
>LVVU01000173.1 GCA_006954465.1 Candidatus Methanoprimaticola hominis | reverse complement strand
TATGTCGGGCCTGTACGGGGTCTCGAACGCCGCGGGAACATCCACGGTGCCCGCGACTCCTCCACGGACCGAGTAGACATTGGTCTGTGCCATTCTCATGCCCCCTGCTTGGACTCTGTGGACACATAGGTGACATCGAGAGCCTCGGTGTCGGCCTTCTTGGGCATCCTGGTAGCGTCCCTGAATCTGATGAGCCTCTTGGTCGGTCCGGGAACGGAGCCGTAGACGAGTACGTAGTTGTTCCTGACCTCTCCGTAGCCGAGGAAGCCGCCCTTGGGGGTGACCTCGGAGCCATCGGTTCCGACCTTGATGATCTTCTTGTTGAACTCGGTCCTCTGGTGGTATCCCATCTGACCGGATCCGGGAACCGTGGATCTGACGTAGCCGGGTCTCTTGGGGCCCAGGTTTCCGATTCCGCGGCGGTGCTTGCTGTTCCTGTGCGAGAGGAGCTTGACTCCCCAGCGCTTGGTCACTCCCTGGAATCCCTTTCCTTTGGTGACTGCAATGACATCGGTGAGTGCACCCTCGTTGACGAAGTCGGTGAAGTTGACCTCGGTTCCAAGGATCTTCTTGGCGTACTCGCCACGCTCGTCGACGGTTCCGCCGGCGATCCTGAGCTCCATGAGGTCGGGGACCTTCTTGGGGACACCGGTGACCATCTTGGGCTGGGTGTAGGCGAGGATGCGGACATCCTCGATGTCGAGTCCGTCGTACTTGGCGAACGTGCTCTCATCGTGGTTCTTCGGGACGCTCAGGCGCTTTCCGAGGAGGGGGTCGAGATCCTTTGCCCAGACCTCTCCCGCGGTCTTCAGACCGACGATGCTGCTCTCGTAGAACCTGACGGCGGCCACCTTCATGGGGGGCACTTCGACTACCGTCACGGGCACCTGGACCTCCATACCGGAAGTGGTGCTCTTTGCGCGCTTGTCGACGATGAAGGCGTGGGTCATTCCGGCCTTGTATCCGGCGAATCCCTGAATCTTAGGGGCTCCGCTGATCTCGGGCCACGAATCCAGCCTGGGCGTCTGCGACTGCGCTCTCTTCCTAGGGCCGTATGCCCTGGATCCTCTCTTAGGACGTCTCCTTTGCGGCATGTTTTAACCTGCCTGCGAGGGTGTCTTCGCTAACCTCGCGTTATCAGACGAACAACGTCTAATGCTCCGACCGTGACGCCTCTCACGCCCCAAAAACCCGAAGGATACGGGACGGAATTGGGTTGCTTTCGCATTGCCCGATGCGTCTGGTCGAACACTATTTTGTCCAATCTAAGCGTGTGTATAAGGGTGTCGTATATAACCCTATGCCTCGCTCTATTATAAGGTAAGAAAGGGAAGGAAAGGGTTTGGGGAAGGCGCTCAGAGCTTGCCTTCCTTAGCCTTCTTCTGGGCCCTCTTCATACGGGCCTTCGCATCGAACCCGGTGGCCTTCTCGGCGAATTCGTTGAGGCGCCTCTTGCTGTCGAGGATCGCGTCGTCGTTGGCCTCGCAGCCGTCCTTGTTGACGGTGACGATGTCGAGCTTGCCCTTGGCGAGGACCTTGACCTCGATCCTGTCGAGGACCCCGTAGGTCGAGACGAGGAGGTCGCCCTCCTGCTTGACGTTCCCGAATACGTCCCCCATCATCTTCTCGAGGAGGTCGCCCTCGATGTTCTTGAACCAACCCTTCTTGATGTCGTACTCCACGGTCTCACATCCTAAGTACCAAATCGTTTTCCAGACCCCTGTCGAGGTCGGCAGGCGTGCCCAGCAGCGTCTCGGACTCCATGTATGCCCTCCACTTGGCCTGGCACTCGCACGTAACGTCCAGGTCCCTAACGTCCTGGCTATAGCTGAATCTCTCCACCGCGTCCAACGCCTTCTGGTCGCAGGATCCGCAGTTGTGGACGCCTCTCGACGCACCTCCCCCGGAGGGCGACGACATGACCCTGGAATCGACAGTGCCAGACAGCTGTCTGAACACCTCCATCAGGGACCATATCCAAGGGGATCTGAAGTCCCCTCTCTTCCACAGGCGCTCCACATAGGTGCCCCTCTGAACGTTGAGCGGATTGACCGAGATCTCATCCGAGAACGGGTCTGCGAACCTCGCCGAACGGACCGCGTCGTCTATGGCGGCCTTCTCGGTCATGAACGGGGTCTTGAGGAGCAGGTACGTTCTCACCCCGTATCCGAGGGACTTGAGCAGCGTGCCCGCCCTCTTGATGTCGTCCGGGGTGAATCCCTTGTGGACGGCGGTCCTAAGGACCTCCGGGTCGGAGCTCTCGAGACCGAGGGCCACGGTGACCGTCTTCGGAACATCCTTGAGGGTCTCCTCCGTGATGAACTCCGGACGGCTCTCGAACAGTATGCGCTCGCATCCCGCGAACGCCTCGAAGATCCTCGCTCTGACCGAGGGAGGGACCTCGTTGTCGTCGAGGAAGCTCCCCGACGTGTAGATCTTGACGAAGGGCTCGTCCTTGTAGCGGGACAGGGCCTGATCCAGCTGGCTCAGCAGGTCCTCCTCGGTGACGCCTCCGAGGGACGCCTCCTTGTATCCGCACATGGTGCAGCCTCCGCTCTTGACCCAGCAGCACCCGTTGGTGCGCATGATCATGACCATGGCCGACACCTTGCGGCCTCCGGACATGTCCGTTTCCTTCCAGCATGCTTCCAGCTGGGACGGGGACCTCTTCTCCTTCATCGGCCGTGTGTTAAGGAGGGCCACATAATAACGGTTTAGGTCGGACGTTTCCTTGCGGAATGAATGTGCCAGATCTATGGAATCGACCGTTTTCCCTCCTTTCCCTCGCGCACAAACGTCTTTATGTGCGCGCGCATGGGGGTTCGATAATATGTCCATGAGAATCGTTGTCATCGGTTCGGGAGCGGCAGGCATGTCCGCCGCCTCGTCCGCGAGGAAGGCATCGAAGGACGCCGAGATCACAGTCATCACGCAGGACGAGGACATCGCCTACTCGCCTTGCGCCATCCCATGGGGGATCGAGGGAAAGACCGGATGGTCCGACATCGTCATGCACGATCCCGCGTACTACGAGAAGGAGCGCAACATCAAGGTCGTCATCAAGACGAGGGTGGAGTCCGTCGACGCGGAGAAGAAGGTCGTCGTCGCCGGAGGAGCGGAGTACCCCTACGACTCCCTCGTCGTAGCCACCGGAGGAACCGTCTTCGTCCCGCCCATCGAGGGCAAGGACCTCGCCAACGTGTTCGTCGTCAGGACCGTGAGGGACGGTAAGAACATCCAGAAGGCCCTCGAGAACGCGAAGAACGTCGTCATCGGCGGAGCAGGGGTCATCGGCCTCGAGATCGCCGTCTCGCTCAGGAGCATGGGCAAGGACGTCACGGTCATCGAGATGATGGACCAGGTCATCCCCCGCATCGCCGACAAGGACATGGCCGACATCATCCAGCAGGAGGCAGAGTCCAAA
>LVVU01000172.1 GCA_006954465.1 Candidatus Methanoprimaticola hominis | reverse complement strand
CGACCTCTTCTCCATGGTCACCGGCCTCATCGGCCAGCACGGAAGGCGCGGAGCGCTCATGCTCACCATGTCCTGCGACCACCCGGACCTCGAGGAGTTCATGTCCGTCAAGACCGACCTCGAGAGGGTCACCAAGGCCAACATGTCCATCCGCGTCTCCGACGAGTTCATGGAGGCCGTCCGCGACAGGAAGCCCTTCCTCCAGAAGTTCGACCGCCCCGAGAGCAACCAGAAGATCCGCAAGGAGCTGGATGCCGCGGCGTTCTTCGAGAAGATGTGCTACACCAACTGGGACTACGGCGAGCCGGGATGCCTCTACTGGGACAGGATCTCCAGCTGGAACCTGCTCTCCGAATTCCCCGATTACTCGTACGCCGGAACCAACCCCTGCGCGGAGGAGCCCCTCCCCGCCGGAGGAAGCTGCCTCCTCGGGAGCATGAACCTGGGGGCGTTCGTCAAGGACGGCGTCTTCCAGACCGAGGACTTCAAGGAAGCGGTCCGCATCTGCGTCCGCGGCCTCAACGACGTCCTCGACGAGGGTCTCCCCCTTCACCCGCTCGCGGAGCAGAGGGAGTCCGTCAGGGACTGGAGGCAGATCGGACTCGGAATCATGGGTCTCGCCGACATGCTGATCATGCTCGGCTACACCTACGGATCCCCCGAGGCCGTCGACTTCTGCGACAGGCTCGGAAGGCTGATGATGGACACAGCCATGAACGAGTCCGCCCTCCTCGCCAAGGAGAAGGGCATGTTCCCCAAGTGCGTGCCCCAGCAGGTCCTGGATTCCCCGTTCTTCAAGGAGAACGCGTCCGAGGAGACCCGCAAGCTCGTGGCCGAGTACGGCCTGAGGAACTCCCAGCTGCTCACCATCGCGCCCACCGGATCCCTCTCCACCATGATCGGGATCTCCGGAGGCATCGAGCCGATCTTCGCCATCTCGTACATGAGGAGGACCACCTCCCTGTCCGACCACGACGATTACTACAAGGTCTACACCCCCATCGTCCAGTCCTATCTGGACGCCCACCCGGAGATCGAGGACGACGAGGACCTCCCCGGGTTCTTCGTCACTGCTCAGAACCTCGATTACAACAACAGGATCGACATGCAGGCCACCTGGCAGAAGCACATCGACGCCTCGATCAGCTCCACTGTGAACCTGCCCGCCGAGTTCCCCGAGAAGGACGTCTACAACATCTACATGAAGGCCTGGGAGTCCGGATGCAAGGGGGTCACCGTCTTCCGCGACGGCTGCAAGCGCCTGGGCATCCTGTCCACCGAGGAGAAGAAGGAGGAGACGACGCCCGATAAGCAGGAATCCCGCGGGATCGTCGAGGAGGTTAGCGACAGCGTCATCGGCAAGAAGAGGAAGCTGATGACCGGCTGCGGAAGCCTGCACTGCACCGCGTTCTTCGACCCGGTCACCGGTGAGCTGAAGGAGGCCTACCTCAACAAGGGTTCCACCGGCGGATGCAACAACTTCATGGTCGGACTCTCGAGGATGATCTCCCTCGCAGCAAGGTCCGGATGCGGCATCGACAGGATCGTCGATCAGCTGAAGTCCTGCGGCTCCTGCCCGTCCTACGTGGTCCGGACCCACACCCAGAGGGACACCTCCAGGGGATCCTGCTGCCCCATGGCCGTCGGCTGGGCGCTGATGGACATGTACAAGGAGATGCAGTCGCAGATCCGCGGCATCCCCGAGGAGGAGCAGCCCAGGGAGATCAGGAACCCCTGCCCCAAGTGCGGGGCGGAGCTCGAGTTCCAGGGCGGATGCAACGTCTGCAAGTCCTGCGGCTGGACCAAGTGCGAATGATCCAAACCCCGCCTTCGGGCGGGCCCTTCCCCCTTCGGGGGGTTTTCATTTCTTCCTGGAAGGGCTCTTCCCTCGTCATTCCTCGGGAGGGAGCTCCCATGCGACTATGCGGAGCCCTCCGACCTGATAGGATATGAAGGGCCTCCAGGCTTCGGACAGGTTCCTCTCCAGCTCCTCGGCCATTGAGTCGTCGTCGAAGATCGCGGCGCAGCTCCTCTTGGAGACGGTCTCGACCCTCATGAGCGCGTCGATATCCGAGGAATAGGATGAAGGGCAGACGATGCATGAATCGTATCTCCCGCGGGCGGGGACGTAGGTGCTCCATTCCTTCTCGAACAGCTCCACCTTGCATCCTCCCTCCGATGCCTCGCGGCCGGCTTCCAGATGGCCGCGGTCGGTATCCATGAACACGATGATCCTCGCTCTGTGCGAGGCCTCTCCCACGAAATCGGCGGTCCCGTCGGCGACCATCATGACGCAATCGTCCGGACGGACGAATCCCTCTTCGGCCAGCCATTCGACGGCCTCCCTCGCATCGGCACTGCTGATCATCGGGCTCCCTGTAAAGCATCCATGTCAGAAATAGGGATGCCCCGATTCCGGCGCATGCACCGGATGCGGTGCGCAGGACGGGGGAATCGAATCCAGTGGTCTCGATCGTCCATTCCGCGAGCATCACAAGAACGAGGACGACCCCGACGATGGCGAACGGCTTCGGATACGATGAGCGTCCCGATAGGGCGCATGCCGTGAATCCGATCGCCGCTCCGAAGATCATACCCGTATCCCTCATGCACACCGGCAGATGGGAGCCGTTGAGCATGAAGGTCCTGGAGGGCTCCTGGTGGCATAGGATATCGCCTATCGCATACGGGATCGATGCCGCGCCGTGCCCCCTCCACCATCCGTCCATCATCCCCGGGGAACCGCCTTCGGCGATGAACGTCCCATACGGAGCGAGATAGGGGGAGAGGAGGACCCCTGCGGCGAGGAAGATGCAGATCGCTGCCGCCGATGCTAGAGCCCTCCTCCTGAATTCCATGCATCAGGAGACGGGGACGGTTCCTAAATACCCGTCGCAGGGAGATCGACGAGCAGAGCCCGAACACCACGAGGGATACGGGGAGCATCATCGAGTACCTCCAGACGATCCCTCCGAGGCTGCTGTCCGTCCCCAGGCTGGCGGACATCAGCGACACCATGGCGCACAGCTCGATCAGATACGCCGTGGTTATCAGACCGGTGCCCTCCATCCCCTGGAACCCAGAGATCTCGCTCAACGGTCCGAGCAGGGCTATACTCAATCCCAGGACCATCGGAGCGAAGATCATCGCCGTGCCCGTCATCATGTCCGTCATGCTCTTGAGCTTCAGCTCCAGCCCAGTCATGACATCCGCACGGTTCTGGAACTGCCTCCCGACGGAGGATGCGAGCCTCCCGGCCTCCTCCCCGTCGGTCATCGAGCAGCGGCGAACGTCGCACAGCACGCGGGAGACCTCCTCCGATATCGGCGACAACGCCTTTCAAGCTAGGTGACATGCGAGTTGGTACCGTTGGTGCATACGTATTCTGAATCCGTATTACTCTCTAACTTCGTGTAATAAAGACTCTGTAAGAAA
>LVVU01000171.1 GCA_006954465.1 Candidatus Methanoprimaticola hominis | reverse complement strand
GGTTCCGTCCGGCATCAGAAGGGTAGCATCGAGGGCATCGGCACCGACCCACTGGACGGCCTTGAATCCCTTCCTCAGGATGGATACGTCGTCCCCGGCGTACCTGGCAGGGAGACCGTAGTCGATGTTGCACAGGTCCTTGAGACGGACGGTCTTGGACTCGGCGAACATCTTCGAATCCTCGGCGGAGAGGAAGACGGTCCTGGGGCTCTCGAGCCTGTAGACCCTGTCCCCCCTCTCGGGGTGGTCGGGATGCAGAGGGGCCTTCCCCTCGATGACGTCGGCCCCGTCGATATCGTAGCGGACCGGATCGCTCACGAAGAAGTACCTGTCCGAGACGGGATCGATAATGTCCCTGTTCATCGAGTACAGTCCATCCCAGGAGAACTGGATGTCGACGCTCTTCATACCGGCCTCGACCCAGTAGCGCCTGATGGCATCCGCCCTGATGCCCCTCCTCTCGAGGGCGCGGACGGTTCCGGTCCTCACGTCGTCCCATCCGGAGTACTCCCCGTCCCAGATGGCCTGCTTGATGATGGACGTCTTCAGAACTGTGTCCGGGATGTTAACCAGCCCGTAGTGGAAGTACTCGGGCTTCTTCCATCCGAAGTAGTCGAAGATGTACTCCTGACGGTTGGTGTTGTTGAGGTGGTCCTTCCCGCGGATGACATGGGTCATGCCCATCTCGTGGTCGTCGATGGCGACGCTGAGGTTCATCATCGGGTAGGCGATGTACTTATCCCCGGTCCTGGGGTGGGGATGCCTCACGAGACGGAGGGCGACGAAGTCCCTGACGGCAGGGTTGGGATGCTTCAGATCGGTCTTCACGACGACGACCGCCTTCCCGTCCTCGTAATCCCCGGCGAGGAACCTGTCGTACCTGTCGAGCTGCTCCTCCACGGCGAGGTCGTGGCAGGGGCATGCCTCGCCCTGCTCCTTCAGATGCCTCCAGTGGTCCCCGTCGCAGGTGCAGACGTAGGCATGGCCCATCTCCACCAGCTTCCTGGTGTAATCGTAGTACATGGGGAACCTGTCCGACTGGATGTAGGTCCTGTTGCACTTGACCCCGAGCCAATCCAGATCCTCGGGGATCATGTCGTAGGCGTTGGGGTCGATCTTCTCGGGGTTCGTGTCCTCGAACCTCAGGACGAGGTCTCCGCCGTAGCGCTTAACGTACTCGTCGTTGAGGATGGAGACGCGGGTGTGCCCGATATGGAGCGGTCCGGATGGTCCGGGTGCGATGCGCATGACGACCTTCCCGTCCACGTTCTTGAGCTCCGGAAGCTCGTACTTGCGCTCCTTCTTCTCCTTGACGAGAAGGGAGGAGTCCATCTGCTCGAGGGCCTTCGTCTGGGCCTCCAGGCCCATGGCGTTGATCTCCTCGACTATCGAATTGATGAGAGGGGTTATCTCCCCGGCCTTGGAACGGAGCTCCGGGCATCCGCCCAGTACTTTTCCGACAACGGCCTTGGGGTTCGCCTTCCCCTTGAAGAAGATGGCGTTCTGGAGCGCGAACTTCCTGATCGTGTCCTCGATCTGGTCCGACATGGGCTCCCCATCGGGGACCCGATATTAAAAGTGCGATTCGCCGGACGGGGCCCCTCCGTGTCGGAGGAGCCGCGGTCCGACCTGCGATCAACATCCGAGGCGGGCCTTGCGCCTGTCGAACTCGTTCCTGAGATCGGCGGCGGTGGCGGGCTCCCTGCCCATCTCCTTGAGAAGGGAGATGACGTAGTCGGCGCACCTGTGGCCGTCCTCGATATCCATCTCGCTCTGCGCTACACCGGCGAGGTGGCTCGCAGGAGGGATGATGGAGGTGACGACGTTCGCACCGGCGTCCAGCCTGGTCCTCATGCCTGCGACGCCTTCGACGTCGAGGGTCGCCGGGATCAGGACATCGTGGCGCAGAAGCCTCATCGCCGCAAGGCACAGCAGCTCGTTGACCGAATCGACGGTCCCGGACTGCTCCATGGGGGTTCCCTCCTGTGGGACGAACGTCATGGCGCGGACCTGGTCGCAGTTCAGTGCTATCATCTCGCGGATCGCGTGGACGCGGTCCTCGACGGACTCGCCGATGCCGACCATCATGCCGTCCTCGGCGAGCATCCCGTTCTCCATGGCCCAGACCTTCTGATTCCTCCTGTAGTCGAAGTCCTGGCCGATCCTGCGCTCGGCGAACAGCTTCCTGTCATAGGTCTCCTGGTAGCAGGCGACGATGTCCGCGCCGGCCTCCCTCAGCTTGGGGAAGTCCTCGTGGGGGACCGCGCCGGGGGATGCCATGACGGGCAATCCGACCTCGTCGTGTATGGATCCGACGATGTCCAGGAAGTTCTCGTAGCTGTTGCGGATCATGAACGGGTCCTCGCCCATGGTCAGGTCGGCGAGGTTGATCCCCGCGGATTTGATGCTCTTGGCGAGGTCGATGATCTCGTCCTTGGTCTTCCTGTATCTCTCGATGCCGTTGGAGTTGCGATAGTAGCAGAACGAGCAGTCGTTCCTGCAATAGGTGCTGAAATAGACGAATCCGTAGAGGAAGGTCCTCTTCCCGAACTCCCTGTCGCGGACCCTCCTGGCGCTCTCGAAGACGGCTTCGCGGTCTCCTCCCTCCGCGGTGATAAGCGCCGCGAGCTCGGCATCTGTCGCCTCCCCTCCGGAGGCCAGCCTTTCTGCAATCTCAGGAACGTCCATATGATCCACCAATTATGGACGAATCACCATTATATGCCTATAAATAACCAGCAGTCCGAGGGGGCGTGTGTTTTATATGTTGGATGCAGAGCCAGCATGGATGATGCATCCAGGTATGGGGCCCCGGAGGAGGGCACGGATGGATGTCGTGAAAGAATCAGGACCGACTCCTGGAGGCGAGTACGGCACCCTCGGCGGTCTTGATGCAGGCCATGAGGTCGTCGGCGGTGTTCCTGAGGGTTCCGGCCGATTCCGACCCCGTCCTGAAAACGAGTTTGTCACCCCGGAGCTCCGTCTCCACATATCCTTCGTTGTCGGGACCCAGCGCGTCCATCACAGCGCGGGCCTCCGACTCGTCGGAGAAGTCGATGGTGAGCTCCAGGGTGATCGTGGTATCATCTCTTCTGGTTGAGGATGAAGGCTGCGACCGCCTTCCCGACCTCTGAGGTGGACATGCTTCCGCCGAGATCCGGAGTGGTCTCCTTCGCGTCAAGGGCGTGCCTGACCGCATCGTGCAGCATCCTGCCCTCGGCGGCGAAGCCCTGGTTCTCCAGGAGCACGATAATAAAAAGAAGTAACCGCCCAGCCTCCAAGCAAGCGGTTACTTCCTAACCAAAACCTTGGGGGAACCGTCTGTTGGCAGCACCCCTGTCTATATGAATTATAGTTCAGAGTTGTATTTTTGTCAACCCCCCGGTGCCGTGCGGCACCGGGGCGTTGTTTTGTGTTTAGCGGCTGCCCTTGTCGTAGGGAATTCCCTCGGCCTTGGGAGCCCGGGAC
>LVVU01000170.1 GCA_006954465.1 Candidatus Methanoprimaticola hominis | reverse complement strand
ATCGCCCTGGTCGGGCAGTTCCCGGCGCATCTCCCGCACCCCTTGCACGAGGAGGAGGCCATGGGCATGCCCTCTCTGGCCTCCAGCACGACGGATGTGGGTTCGGTGTTGCGGTCGCCGGCGATGAGATTGCTTAGACTCCTGTTGAACATGCATCACACCTCACAGGTCGTTCCCGCTGTACGACAGCCCGAAGCTCTTGTTGATCAGCGGGAAGTCGGGCACGACGTTCCCGGGGACGGCATGGCACATGCCGAACCAGTTCACGAACGATGGATCGCGCACGTGGTATCTCCAGACGCGTCCGTCCCTTATCTCGGCGCAGTGGACCAGCTCCCCGCGGGGGGCCTCCACCACCGATACGTGGGATCCGTTTTCGGCGACGGGTCTGATGCGGGTCTCGCCGGGTTCCATGGATTGGATGCACTGATGGATCAGGCTGAGGGACTCGGTGATCTCCCCTAATCTCACCAGGGTCCTGGAGTGGACGTCGCCTCTGTCGGAGGTGACGACCTTCATGCCGAACCTGTCGTACAGGCCGTATCCCATGTCCTTCCTGGCGTCGTCGGCCACGCCGGATGCGCGGGCGATGGGTCCGACCGCGGCGATCTCCTCCGCCTTCTCCTTCCTCAGTATCCCCGTTCCGTCGAGACGGTCCAGGAGGGCGGGGCTGTCGAGCATCGATGCCAGGTCCTCGACCTCGAACTTGATCGAGATGAGGAAGTCGTCCAGCTCCTTCAGCTTGGAGTCGGGGATGTCCCTTCTGACCCCTCCGGGGACCACGCTGTTCATCAGCTGGCGGTGGCCGGTGAGCCCGACGTTCATCCTGAAGACCTTCTCCTGTATCCCTCCGCCCACGGCGGACGGGACGTTGAAGGCGGTGTCCGTGCAGACCCCGGACACGCTTCCGATGTGGTTGTAGAGCCTCTCCATCTCGGCGAGGACGGTGCGGATGTGCTCCGCACGCTCGGGGATCTCGCATCCCGACTCCATTATGTGCGAGTACGCCAGGCAGTTGGCGACGCAGGTGTCTCCCGATATCCTCTCCACGAGGCGGGAGTTGTCCTGGGATGCGGGGGTCTCGAGCAGCTTCTCGATGCCGCGGTGGGTGTATCCGAGGGACGGATTGAGCTCGATCACCGGCTCGCCAGCGACGCTGAATCTGAAATGGCCGGGTTCGATGATTCCGGCGTGCACCGGGCCGACGGGTATCTCGAACACGTCGTCACCGACGGTGTGGTTGCTCCTGAGGGGGATGCGGGCCTCGGTGGACCTGTCGTAGGGGGTCTTCTGCAGCGGATACCCGTCGCCGATCCTCCTGTAAATGATGGGATCGCGGGGACCGTCCTCGAAGCGGATGCCGCTCATCTCGAACATGAGCCTCTCGAACGGCATCGCCGCAGGGACGTGCTTGGATATCGGAACGGCGAGGTTCCCGGGGATGTAGCGCATGCGTACGATCTCGGACCCCTTCCTGAACAGGGCCTCTATCGTTCTCGGATCGCCTTCGACCGCGAACATGGTCATCAGGCGGTACCCTTTGGCGTACAGGTCCCTGGATTGGGCCAGGACCTCGTTCCTTCCCAGAGGGAGCTCGGTGATGCTCACAGCGACACCCCCATGCATGAGAGGATGTTCTCCAGCCAGTCCTTCACGGTATCGGGCATGAACAGTCCGAGGAACAGGGAGGCGACGAGCAGCACCGCCAGGGGCGCGTGCCTGGAGAACGACGCGTGCGCATCGATCTTCCTTCCGGCATCGCCGGTCATCATGGGGAACACGTTCCTGACGAATCCTGCGAAGACTATCGCCAGCAGGACGATCATAGCCGCCGCGGTCCAGTACATCCCGGTACCGACGGCTCCCGAGAGCATGGTCAGCTCTCCGACGAACACGGCGAAAGGAGGCGCTCCGACGATCGCCAGGGTGCCCGCGGTGAGCATGAACGACGTGAAAGGCATGCTCCTGCCGACTCCCCTGATCTCCTTCATGTCGCGGGTGCCGTAGGATTGGACGATGTTCCCTGCGGAGAAGAACAGGATGGGCTTGGTGACGGAGTGTGCCACGATCTGCATGACCGCACCGGCTATGGCTATCGGCGAACCGATCCCGAATCCGATGGCGATCAGCCCCATGTTCTCTATGCTCGAGTAGGCGAGCATCCTCTTGAGGTCCCTGGCGGAGACGATGAAGAACGCCGCCACCGCGAGGGAGAGCAGTCCGAATGCCAGCAGTATGGTGGATGCGAACCCGGGATTGACGATCTCCGAGACGCAGTAGAATCTGAGGATCCCGTACAGGGCGCAGTTGAGCAGGACAGCCGAGAGCAGTCCGCTGACCGGGCTGGGTGCCTGGCTGTGGGCGTCCGGGAGCCATGTGTGCATGGGGACGAATCCGACCTTCGTTCCGAATCCCACGATGATGAGCACCATGGCCATCCTCATCATGGTCGGATCGAGGCTGTCGGCAGCCGCCATGAGGGCGGGCCAATCGAGGGACGATCCGGAATCGATCACTCCCACGGTGGAGGCGTACACCAGGGTGAATCCCGCAAGGGCGATGGTTATTCCCACGGAGCACAGGATGATGTACTTCCAGGCGGCCTCGGTGGACTCCTCCTTGGTATAGAATCCCACAAGGAACGTGGAGACGAGGGTGGTGGCGCCGATGCCGAGCCATACGATCGCCATGGAGCGGACCGTGAAGGTGAGCATCATGACCGATATGAACACGATGAGGAGCGAGTAGTACTGCCCCTGCTCCCTGTGGTTGACCGTCCCTTCCGATACCTCCAGGCCGATGTACGCCCTCGAGTAGACGGAGGCCATCAGGCCGATGAAGGCCACCAGGAGCATGAAGACGGCCGACATGGCATCGATGTAGAACATCCCGTCGTCGATCGTCTCCCCTCCGAGGACGGGTACGCATAGCGCGGCTCCGATCGCCAGCAGGACCGCGGAGCATGCAGGCATAGCAACCGTGACGGCGGGCTTCGAGCGGACGAGGATGCACAGGATGGACGATGCGAGCATCGCCAGGAGCATCAGTGCGATAATCCCGTTCATTCCCTCAGCCTCCTGAGGAAGGTGGTGTCCACCGAATTGAACGACCTGTTGATCCTGTATGCGAAGATGCCGATGATGATCACGGCGACCATTACATCGAAGAACGCCCCGATCTCGACGATGAGAGGCATCCCGTGGGACAGCGCAATCGCTCCGAGGAACAGTCCGTTCTCCATCATCAGGAGTCCGACCGTCTCGGTGATGGCCTTCCTGCGGGTGCACATCATCAGCAGCCCGATGAGGATGATCGACACCGAGAGCGCGAGGCAGTTCCTCTCCACCGTCTCGATGGAGGTGAGCAGGGGCTCCGTGATGTAATATGATAATATGACAAGCTAGGTGACATGCGAGTTGGTACCGTTGGTGCATACGTATTCTGAATCCGTATTACTCTCTAACTTCGTGTAATAAAGACTCTGTAAGAAA
>LVVU01000169.1 GCA_006954465.1 Candidatus Methanoprimaticola hominis | reverse complement strand
GCATGGGCCTTCTCCAGGCATCTCCTGTAGGATATCAGAACACGCTTCGCCGTATCGTTCATGCTGTTCTGATACATGTCATGGAAGAAGGGGCACCTCTTCCAGATCAGGGTCCCGAATCTGACGAGATCGTTCAGCGATGGGAGCCTGCCGTATCCGTCGATATGCAGTCTGCAGTAGGTGACCATCAGATTGAACACGTAGCGGTTGTTCTCGATATTGGCCGTTATAGCCTTCTCCTGCGTCGAGTTCGGATATATCCTTGCCTTGTACGCGAGATACAGGACCTCGTCGCAGACCTCTGCGTTCACCTCCTGCTCCATGCGTGTATGATTGCGGAAGAAATATAATAACTCTTGACTGTAATGCTTGTAATGCGCATAATGATTGCAATCATGCAGTCGGATGACGCGATGAGGGCCCCCGTTCATCTCGTCATTTCTAATGCTACCTTAGCATCAGACGAGAACGGGTACAGCCTTCACAAGAACGTTGGAGAATACCGTGATGAAGAGCGATCTCGAACCGGAACGTGCATTTTGGTGAGAAAAGGACTCGAAACCGAGTGGAATGAAGTCATTCCGAGAGGTGGATCCAAGGTCGTTCCATCTAATGCTAAAAGTTGGTTCATCTGGGGATCAATATCCGCGCCTGACGTAGAAGGCGGGGCAGGACTCGATGTCCTCTCTGTCGTAAAGCATATCCATGGATACGCGGTCGATGTACATCGCCTGAACACGGGATATGTACAGGGTGTTGTCGCCGATCGGGATCTTGATGTCGGATTCCTTCGGACCCTTGACCTTCGTAGGCACCAGGGCGGGACCCATGCAGGCCGTGCACACGCGGTAGTCGCGGCCCTCTCTCATGATCATCTGCTTGACATCTTCGTCGACCTGGATCTCCATGGAATCCGGATTGGCAGGTGATAGTTATCAATTACGGCCTTCTCTGCGACCGCTGTTGAAGAATGCGGAGACCGCCGAGGGTATGTCCGAGCAGAGCATCGCATCCAGACCCATCGATGCGACCCTCCTGTCGAGTACGACGGCGACGCCGCGGTCCGTCTCCGATCTTATGAGGCGGCCGATGGACTGCCTCATCTTGCGGGATGCAGGAACGATCGTCACCCAACGCCTCCCGTCTCCGAACCTGCGGTCGTAATAGCGGACCATCGCCCTGGACTTGGCCGTCGGCTTCGGGAACGGGATCCCCACAATCACCGCCAGCTCCAGCGACCTGTCCGGGAAGTCCAGCCCCTCGCTTATCCTGCCACCAGTCACGGCGAAGAGGACGCTCCCCTCGGACGTCCTGAAACGCTCGAAGGTCTCCATCAGCTCGCCCTGCGGCATCCCCCTGCGCTCGAAGAACACGTCCCTGCCGAGACGGTCCACCAGACCGTCGTCCGTCATGAGATCCATGAAATCGTAGGATGGGAAGAAGACGGCAGTGTTCACACGCACCGAGTTCACCGTGTCGATCAGCATATCGGTCAGAAGGCGGTAGTTCTCCTCCAGACGCCTGTCCTCGTATCTCATGGAGACGCGATCCGTGTAGAGCGTCAGCAGATTGTCCGGAGGGAAGACCGACCCCAGACGTCTGACGGCCGGACGCTCGAGGCCTATCTCCTTCGCGAAATCCTCGAGAGGCTCCAGCGTCCCGGACATCAGGATGGACGAGAACGATGCGTTCAGAGGCTCCGCGGCAGGGGCCGGATCCATGCAGTACGCCTGGAAGCGGGGGTTGTCCCCTCCGATCACGAGCCTGACCCCGTATTCGTCGCGCTCGGTCATCCAGAGCTCCAGGAACCGCCCCATGGATCCGATGTACGAGCGTGGGAGCTTGCGCTTCTGCTTGAGCTTCTCCTCTATGATGTCCCCCATGTCCTGGAGCCCCTTGGCCATCCTGCCCAGGGCGACGGATGTCGCTCCCAGGCGGGACATGAGCTCCTCCTCCACGAAATGCAGGGGGATTATGCCGTCCTCGTCGATCAGATACTCGCGGGCGGCGGCATCCAGGACCTCTCTGAGGACCGACGCCAGGTCCGTTATCCTCAGACCGTCGTGGATCTCATGGTCCCCCTCCTTCCTGGCCTCCTTCTCGGCCATCTCCATGGAGTAGCGGCTGTACTCGTATGTCTGTATGTCACGGAGGTAATCGGGGAGGTTGTGGGCCTCGTCGACGATGATCAGCATCCTCTCCAGAGGAGTCCCGATCCACTCCTCGAATCTCGACAGTATCTGAGGTGCGAACACGAACGGATACGATGCGGCGACCACATCCGCGTACGGAAGGAGATGCTTCATCAGCTCGTAGGGGCAGATCATGGCCTTCTCGCAGACATCGGCGAAGGCCTCCGGCTCCGGATTCCTGCGGAGGACGTCGAGCCAATGCTCGACCGATATCCCCTCGAGGTTCGCGAAATAGGGGCATGCGCATCCGTTCTCGGTCCTCCTCTTGTACTCCGAACAGAGCTTGGAGATCTCCTCGGGGGTGCCCGTCCTGAGATCGGAATCGCCCCTCATCATGGGGCAGGACTGGGCCGTGCGGCCCTGGAGCGCGGCGCAGACCGTTCCCTCGATGTGTCCGCATTCGCGGATCACCTGGAGCTGCTGCGACTTGGTGCGCGTGAGATAGACTATCTTGAGGTCCTTCTCCCTGGCGATCGGTATCGCACCCGCCAGGGAGGTTATAGTTTTGCCCGTGCCGGTGCCCGCCTCGATCACCGGGCACATCCCGTCCCGGACGGAGCCGTCGATGAAGCCGACGAGCTCCCTCTGCCCGGGACGGTACCGGTACGGGAAGACATCCATGCTCAGGATTCCGATCCGCGCTGCCAGATGTCGTCGGGCAGCTCGTCGTAATTGAACTCCGTCGGTGCGGGAGCCTCGGCCACCTTGGGACCGGCGGCGATGAGCTCGCGGATCATCTCCCTGCGGAACAGCCAGTAGTGGATCCTCCACTCCCTTCCGTCGTACAGGGTGGTCTCCTCCCTCTCGGTGGTGAGGATGCCCGCATCCTCCAGCATGTAGAACGCGTCCCTATCCTCGGGCTCGAGGATGTTGTCGATGATCCTGTCCGCGTAACCGAAGAAGTTCAGGACCCTGTGGGCGAGGTCGTACGCCTCCTCCTCCTCCATGGCCCTGGAGCTGCTGTCGATGCTGTTCTTGATCGCCATCGTGAGGTCATGGATGGTGATTACCGCCACGGGAATCACTCCACGAGGTCGAGGAATCCGACATCGGTGGTTCCGACATCCTTCGCGATCTGGTCCACGAGCGCCTCGGGGACGTTTCCGTCGACGGAGAGGAACATCATGGCGCACTTGTCGCACCTGGATACGGACATCTGGGCGATGTTGATGCCTGCGTTGCCGAGGACGTTGCCGACGATCCCGATGACCCCGGGTGCGTCCTTGTACCTCAGGTAGAGCATGTCTCCGCTCATGGGGGCGTCGAAGGTAACCCCGTCGAGCCCGACGATCCTGGGGACCCCGCCGATGGCGGTT
>LVVU01000168.1 GCA_006954465.1 Candidatus Methanoprimaticola hominis | reverse complement strand
GATACCGCGAAATCGCCCAGAGCCTGCGCTCCGGCCCTTGCGATCCTTCCCGCACCGCGGATCTCCATGGTGCGGATCTTCTCCGCCGTCTCTGCAACTGGTGTCACATGAAGGGTATCGAGGAGGTTCACTATAAGTCAGGCGCTTCTGGTCTCGTCTCCGGGCTGGACGATCTGCGGAGAGATCCCGATGACCTCGCGGGCGACCCTGCGGGCCTCCTCCAGACCGCGGGTGAGGTACACCGCTGCGAGGAGCGCCTCGAAGCAGTCCGCCCTCATGCCTTCGGTGACGATATGGCTTCCGGAAGGACCCACATGCCCGCCTCCGACCCTCATGACGTCGTCGATGCGGAGCCCGTAGGCGANCGACCACCTTCTCGGATATCCTGTGATTCGCGACCCAATCCTGCTTGATGACCGTCATGGGGCCTTCGGCCAGGGAGCCGTCGCGATACGCCTCCTCGCATGCTATGAGCTCGAGGACCGCGTCGCCCAGGAACTCCAGCCTCTCGTAGGAATCGACAGGCCTCCCGTCGCCTGCGCTGTCGTGCGTCAGCGCCCTGCAGAAGAGCGCCATGTCCTCCTGGGGGACCGCCCTGTAGCAGAAGGGCTGACGGGCCAGGAGCTCGCGGACCGACATCTCGAAACGGGATTCCATGTGATATCGGCCCGCCATGGACTGTCCCGTATAAACGTTAACGCGCGGGCGCATATTATTCTAAGACGAAAGCAATCACGGTGCATGGCTCAGAAGAAGCGCTTGAGAATGAGGGGCGTGAAACATACCTCAAAAAGGCTGGAGGAGGACCTGTTGGACAAGTCCCGGATCCTCGCCGACAATCCAGGCATCCTCAGACCTCAATGCGCGGGCCACTGCAGGAAGTGCGCCTTCGACAAGCCCTTCAAGCAGATCGACGGGCTCCACAAGATCAAAGGCGACCCGGACGCGCTCATCAAGGAGGCGTCCAGATTCGGGGGCGACGACATCGTCCGCGCCTACGCCGGGACCATATCCCTGGCGGCGGCAGGATCCGTCCCCCTCCTCGCCTCCGGGAAGCTGGGCGGAGAGACGGTCTCCTACGCTGTGCGCGGAACCGTCAACGCCACCAAGCTGATCGGATGCCAATACTACGACGATCCGAAGAAGAGGCTCATGCTCTACTCCGACGTCGTCAAGAAGAACAAGCTCCACCTGTACTCGTTTGGAGAGAGCCTGGTATGCTCCGACGAGCCCAACATGCCCGAGGACTACCTCTACGACACGTTCTGGGAGACCCCCTACGAATTCGCCGACGACGAGATATCCTGCGGCCACGAGGCATCCGCCGTCCTGGAGATCCATGTGAATTCCCTGGACAGGACCGTCTCCATCTGCGAGAACTGCGCCAAGGACACCTCCACGCTGGCGTTCATCGTCTCAAGGCTCGCCGCCGTGGACCCGCTGGACGACATCGAGGTCAGGGTCAGGCACAAGTACCACTCCGCAGGCGAGAGCGACATCGAGAAGATCTCCGGCGACAGGCTCAAGGAGTACATGCTCGGGAAGGTCACCGATGTCAACGTCATCGCATCGGTCAAGAGGGCCAGGCTGGGGAGCCTCAAGGAGGGCGCATCGTCCACATACATCATCGGCACCAGGAACTACGGGGACGACCTGGAAGGCTTCATGTCCGCGCTCGAAGGAGAGCCCAGGGACCTGGAGGCTCTGAGGAAGTTCCTGTCCTCCAACAGCAGGGCCGTCGTCATCAAGACCCCCAAGGCCTCGGAGGCGCTGGCCGCCCTGTGGGCGTCCGACTGGAAGGACATCATCACGACCTTCACGGACAGGAAGACCGCGGATCTCCTCGGGGACATGTCCAAAGGACAGCCCGGGATTGTGCTTGCCAACGCGTACAGCGTCTTCGTATCGGCCGATGTGGTCGCATCGCTGCCCGAGTTCAAGAGACCGGGGCCGGTCACCCAGCTCTCGGACAAGCTGGCCAAGGCCGCCAAGGTCGGAGGATCGTCCATGGTCGAGGAGACCATGGCCAAGCTCTCCCTGAAGGACAGCAAATCCCGCTCCATCGCGGCCGCGTTCATCCTCGCAACTGGTGCGGAGCCGAGCATCAAGCTCTCCCGCGACGAGAGGGACATGGCGGAATACCTCGTTCAATTCGCGAAGAACATCATCGCCGCCGGAGGCGACGGATATCGCGATGCGATGAACACCCTGCTCATCGCGAGCGGGGCGAACGAGAAAGTATCCTGAGATCGGCGACGTAGTGGGAGACGGACGGGGCGAAGGACTTGACCTCGCGGATCCCGAGGATCTCGTAATCGCACAGGGGATCGAAGATCTCCCTGACCCTCCTCTCCTGCTCGCCGACATAGAATGTATCATGATAGTGGATGATGCCGCCGTCGCGGATCATCCTCAGGGCCGCCGGCACGAAGTCGGAGGTCGTCTGGACGTATCCCATGAGGATCCTGTCAGCGAATCCGGTCCCGAGAAGCGCCCTGTTGTCCGCCAGTATCGGCATGACCACGTCGGAGACGTCGTTGTCCCGAACGTTCCTCACGAGGAACTGATAGGAATCCGGATTCTTCTCGCATGCGAACACCCTGCGGGCCCCGGAGAATCTCGCCAGAGGCAGTGTGAAATAACCTATCCCCGCGAACATGTCGACGACCGTCTCGCCGGTGCAGTCGAGACGGCGCATCCTCATGCGCTCATCCGTGTTCCCGGATGCGAACATGACCTTGGTGACATCGAAGCGGTAGCGTATCCCGTTCTCGAGACGCACAGATTCCGTCTCCGTTCCGTATATGACCCTCATGCTGGGCCTGCGGAACTCCCCGGACACCCCATGCACATCGGCGCACACGGTCTTCACGGAGAGGACCTTCGCGTATGCCCTGCCGATCTCGTCGAGATATGGCTCGCAACGGGCATCCAGCTTGAGGATGGCTATATCCCCGACGAACTCCCAATGATCCGGCAGGATGCCTTCCAATTCCGGTATGTTCCCGAGTTCGTGCGCGATCCTCTCCTGGGGGCTCCTGCGGTCCAGGGTGTACGCGTCTCCTTCGGAGACCTCGTAGCCCATCGATTCCACGAACGGGACATGATCCGGCAGGATGGGGACGCAGCGGAAGCCGCCGTCCTTCGAGATCTTGGCATGGATGTCGACGAATCCCTTGGACATCAGATCTCTGATGCCCGGGCCCGCCTCGGCGGACGGGATCCTCGCTACCGGCACCCTCTTCAAATCAGGCACCTCAGCAGCGTGTACATGCCTCTGATGCCGACCAACGGATGGCGGAGCAGCTTCGGGATCACGGTGACGGGGTTGTCTATCTCCATCGTATCCAGCACGGTGCGGACATAGGGACGCACCGAATATCCTCCGGCCCGGTTCAGATCGTCATCGTCCATCCTGACGAACCATCTGCGTATGCGGGCTCCGCTCCTGAGCTCCCTGCCGACGACCGCCTCGAACCGACGGTCGTACTCCCCCAGCCTCTTCGCGGAGAGGTCGTTCTCGGCGATGGCCGACGAGGCCACCTCCGCCAGCAACGGTGCGGCGATCATGGACGGGTAGATTCCGCCTCCCGATATGGGCTTGATCTGGGATGCGGCATCGCCGACCAGCATAATGCGGTCGGACGACATGGTCCTCCTGCGACCCACCGGGATCCTTCCGCAGCTCATCCCGACGACCTTGTCGGAGTAACCGAGGCGGGACAGCAGATGCTTGAGATACGGTGCCGGAGGCCCTGCGGACCATGAGGTGCACAAGCCGACGCGGGTGAAGTCCCCGCAGGGTATCTCCCATGCGAAGAAACCGGGAGCGAACTCGCTTCCGAGATGCATGCGGAACATGTCCTGACGGTCAATCTCGACACGTACGTCTGCTTGGATC
>LVVU01000167.1 GCA_006954465.1 Candidatus Methanoprimaticola hominis | reverse complement strand
GATTTCTTCCTCGGCCTTCCCATCTGTACCACCCATCTTCGTTGGTACAGATAGATGTAGTTGCAGATTAATTAAGTTATTTCAGAAACGTTATACTAGCGATTCCAGATAGGCGGAACCGTTCCTCCTGTCGGCGAGGATCATGTCGTGGCGTATCCCGGAATTCACGAAGACATGCCGGACCCCGTCGATATCGGAGATGGATTGGAGCAGGGCGGTCTGACGGGAATGATCGATAGGAAGTCTGGGGCAGGGCTTCCCGACGAGGCATCTGCGGTTCTCGCAGCGGCCGTGGACGGTCTTCTTGGAGCATTCGATGCCATACATGTTGGCCGTCGGGCCGCCGACATCCTGGATCACGCCGTTGAAACCCTTGGATGAGGCCAAGCCTCTCGCCTCCTCGAGTATGGAATCCTCGGAACGGGAGACCACCGTCGTACCCTGATGGACGGCTATGGCGCAGAACGAGCAGTCCCCGTAGCATCCCCTGTGGGTGGTTATCGAATTGCGGATCGTCTCCATCGCCTTCACCTTCCCGTCCTTGGCGTAGTACGGGTGGACGGTGTTCTCGAAATCCGATCCGTAGGCGGAATCCAGCTCCTCCGAGGTCATGCTCCTTCTCGGGCGGTTCTGGACCAGCCATCTGTCCCCGTGCCTCTGGCAGAGCGGCGAAGCCGTGATGGGATCGGAATTGTGCCTGAAGATGGAATACGCCTTCATGAATGCACGGCGGTCGTTCCTGTCCGAGACCTCCTCGTAGGACGGGAGCTCGATGCAATCCTCGGGCTTCTGCGACGATGCCACGCATATCCCGTCGACCCCTTTCCAGTCCTTCCCGTCCCTCATCAGCCCGGCGATCTCCAGGTTGGTGAGCTCGCCCATGCCGTAGACCACCGCATCGGCCTTGGAATCGAAGAGGATGGATCTCCTCACCGAATCCGACCAGTAGTCGTAGTGGGCGATCCTCCTGAGGCTCGCCTCTATCCCTGCGAGAAGGATGGGCCTCCCCTTGCAGTGCTTCTTGATCAGATTCGTATAGGCTATGCATGCGCGGTCGGGACGGCGGTCGTTCCTCCCTCCGGGGGTGAAGTCGTCCTCCTTGCGGAACTTCTTCGCAGGAGTGTAATTGGCGACCATGGAGTCCACGCAGCCCGCTGATACGGACCAGAACAGCCCGGGCTGCCCGAGACGTGAGATATCGTCTCCCGTGGAGATGTCCGGCTGGGCGATGATCCCCACCTTGAATTCGTGGTCGATCAGCCAATGACCGACCAGGGCGGTACCGTTGTAGGAGTTGTCCGTGTAGGTGTCCCCGGACACCAGGATGATGTCCAGGCTCCTCCACCCGAGACGGTCCATCTCCTTCTTCGTCGTCGGTATGAACATCGCTTGCGGACCGGCCTCTCCATCACGTGGTCGTTCATGACGAACCCTCCGCCTATGGGGGTGTCGACATCCTCCGTTATCTCGAATCCCTCGTGACGGTAGACCTCCACGGCGTTCCGGTTGTTCCTGTTGACCGTCAGGTGGATGCAATCCAGGCCCTTCGCAGCCGCTATGTCGTTCAGATGATCGAAGACCCTGGCGGAGTAGCCCTTGTGCCTGTGCTCCTTGAGGATGTAGAGCTTGGACAGGAACAGCCCCCTGTCATCCGGAACGAATCCGCAGTATCCCACAGGGGTAGATCCCTCGCGGAGCATGAGGTAGGTGTATCCGCGGTTGTCGACCTGGTCCCTCAGGGCCTCGAAGGATTGGTACTTCTTCAGCATGTAGAAGATCTGCCCGTCGGGGACCATGCCCTCATAGGCCTCGCACCAGACGGAGAATCCCATGGAGGCGATCTGGCGCAGGTCCTCGTCGCTGTCGACGGGCGTCATGGCGAATCCCTTCCTGCCCTCGTACACCTTGATCGCGTAATCCCTGAGTCCCTTCTCGAAGTTGACCCCGTACCTCACATCCTCGCCCGAATCGTAGGTGTCTAGGATGCTGTCCACGGTCAGATCGATGGCCGCCTCCACGGCATCATGCAACAGAAGGCCGGATTCGCAGGCTCCGACGAGAGCGGAACCGAAGACATCCCCGGTTCCATGATAGTATCCGGGGATCTCGGGCCTCATGACCTCTCCAGTCTCGCCGGTCCCGTAATCCTTGTATACCGCTCCGACGCGACCCTTCTCGTAGCTTATGCCGGTGAGAACGATGCGCTTCGCTCCGAAAGCCTTCGCGTGCTCCAGCATCTCCTCTACGTATCCGTGTGTGTAGGGTCCGGGTTTCCATTCCAGTCCGAGCATCAGGCAGAGCTCGGTGAGATTCGGCATCAGGACGTCAGCCTTCTCGCAGAGCCTCCTCATCCCGGCCGGGAAGTCTGGTCCGAACACGCCGTACAGCTTTCCTTCGTCGGCCATGACGGGATCCACGTACACCGTAGTGCCGTCATGGGACAGCTTCTCCACCAGGTCACATACGATGTCGATCTGCTCGAAGGATCCCAGGAATCCCGTGTAGAACGCATCGAATGTGATATCCAATGTCTTCCAGTGATCCATTATCGGGACCATGTCCTCGGTCAGGTCGCGGTATGTGAATCCCTTGAATCCGCCGGTATGGGTCGAGAGGACGGCCGTGGGAAGGCCGGAGCACTCGATGCCCGCGGCGGAGATGATAGGTAATGCCACGGTCAGGGAACATCTTCCGACGCACGAGATGTCGTGGACGGCGAGTATCCTTTCATGGTTCATGGACGCGGAATGAGGTACCACGTAAATGAATGTGGCAGGTCCTGCGGCAATCCTTATACGAGCCGGGGATATGGACGGGACGATGGAGAAGACGGATTCGCACCTCGAGGCCTCCCTCGAGGGTCTGAACGACAGGGTCAACGAGTTGGAATCGGCCGGAGCATCGGCCGATCTGATGGAGGCCTACGTCAATCGCGGATGCGTCCTGTCGATGCTCGGATACCGCACATCCGCCTTGGACGACCTCGAATCCGCCGCGGGGATCGCATCCGAGCTCCCGTCATCCGAAGTGGATCCCGGGACCTTCGTCAAGATCCACACCGCCATCGCATCCCTCATCATGGATCAGGGAGGGGACCCTGTCGAGGAGTACATGCTCGCAGCGACCCGTCTGAAGCCGCTTCATCCAGGATCCGCCCATTTCGACAAGCGCAGCGCGGTCAGGATGTGCTCCGTAGCCGCCGAGGACCTCATGGATTGCGATTACCCCGACGGAGCGGTCCAGTATCTGGAGAAGGGCATGGAGCTCGCCTCCGGCACAGACCCGTGGTCCCAGAACAGGCTCCTGGATCTCCTGATCCAATCCGCCGAGGCGGCGGATGCGATGAACGACGTCCGCGGAGCCGTCGACAGATGCTCTCAAGCGATCGGGATAGGTTCCGAGCTCATCGAGAAGGGATTGCTGGAGGATGTGGAGCAGCTCGTATCCGCGCTCGTCCTTCGCGCAAGCGGCGAATCCGACCTCGGATTGAACGAGAACTCGGCCATAGACCTCGAAGCCGCCGTCAACATCCTGGAGGGCATGCTGGAGAACCACAGGCTGCCCGACACGGAGGTGCTCA
>LVVU01000166.1 GCA_006954465.1 Candidatus Methanoprimaticola hominis | reverse complement strand
TGTCTGTAATGTTTGTAATAGCTATTACTCGGAATCCACCAACTCGCATGTCACCTAGCTTGTAACATGAAGAATTCGACAGTCGTCATTCTCATCGTCGCCGTTGTCGCCATCGTGGCGATCGGCGCATTCGATCTTCTCTCCGGAGGAGATGATGATAAAGACTACTCGGACAAGCCCGGGATCGTCACCCCGGTCACCGATGATCCGAGCCGCGAGACCGCTGCCGCCGATGGCAGGCTGTGGATAGTCGGTAATGCGAACATGGACGACGTCCTCGACGAGAAGGACGTCGAATGGATCCAGAAGATCATCGACGGCAAAGCCAACGAGATCATGTTCAACGCAGGCCTCTCCAAGAAGTATTCAGTGGATGTCCGTATGGCGGACGCCAACCAGGACGGGGTCGTCGACTACAAGGACATCGAGAAGGTCCGCGAGCTCATCGCGATGAAGATCGATTCCCCCAAGCAGCTCGTCTACTACGTCGATGTCGACGGAGCCATAAACACCGCTCACGTCCCCTTCAAGACCACCATCTCCACGTACGAGCAGAACAGCAAGCAGCTCCAGACCATCCATGCCCTCGATACCGTCATCGGATGCGATTTCCAGTCTGTGAGGGACCACATCTACGCGCAGAAGACCCTCAACGAGAGCCTCATCATCTTCAACTCGTACAATGAGCGCAAGGATCCCGATGCCCAGCTCATCATGAAGTATGCTCCCGATGCGGTCCTCACCGGAACCAGGGATATCTACTGCAACACGCTGGAGAAGGCACTTCCCGCGAACCGCACCACCATGGATGTAGTCAGGATCTCCAGCTTCGAGGACAACAAGGTCATCGAAGGAACCCTGACTCTGGGATTCATGATGTGCAAGAACGCCGAGGCCCAGGATTATGCGAACTGGTCCGATAAGTGGCTGAACCTCATCAGCGAGAGGACGTCCAAGCTGTCCGCGGACCAGAAGGTCAAGGTGCTCTGCCCCAGAGGGGAGTACAACGACTGGAATATCATCATGAATGGGCCGCGTTCCGGCAAGTACGAGACCTCGCTTCTCGCCGGAGCGGACAACATCATCACCCGCAATTTGACTTCCAGCAGCACCAACATCACGGTCACGGATGAGTGGGTCAAGGCCCAGAGCGATCTGGACTTCATCGTGTGCATCGTATACGGCGATCTCAACAACGCCGTCAAGTACGACTTCACGAACAAGTCGTTCTACGACACCGCCGTGGATTATTGGAAGTCCATGACCAACGCCTACGGGACCCAGGTCCACGTCCTGGACAACCTCGTGGGACAGGGCACCACATACGTCATCGGAGCGGTCTACATGGCCAAGTGGTTCTATCCCGAGCTCTTCGAGGACATGGATCCCGATGCGATCTTCCAGGAGTTCATGGACAGGTTCCTCCAGTACGATTTCGATGTCAAGGCCTATCAGGCCAACGGCGGTATCGCTATCTGATGACATCCGCCTCCCGGGACCCGATCCCGGGGGGCCAAACACCGATCTGATATCATGTCAGGTTTGAAGGAGTGGCTGGAGCAGGATGCCGGTTCCTCGAAAAGGAACGTCACTCTCGATGCGGTCGCACAGGACGATTCGCTGTATGCCGATTACGACGATGCATCCTCGGATTCGGAGGTGCGGATCAAGGCGGATTACAAGCGGTCGATCACCCGCAAGATCGCATTCGGGATAGGATGCTTCGTCGCTACGTTGGTCATCGCAGGATACGTCATCACATACGGCGAGTACCCTCTGGAGTTCGGGCAGGTCTACGGTATAATCTGGGATCATATCCTGAACGGACCTCCGTCGCCGGATGAACCCATCCTGTTCATGGAGGACCATGTCGTATGGAATCTCCGCCTTCCGAGGGTCATAGTCGCGATCGTCGCCGGATTCGGACTCGCCGTCGCCGGTGCCGTGATGCAGAGCACCCTCAAGAATCCGATGGCAGACTCCTACACGACCGGAGTCTCGGCAGGAGCGGCCTTCGGGGCCACTCTGAGCATAGTACTGGGTGTGAACATCGTCTCCTACGACTTCAGCCTGGTTCTCAACGCCTTCGTGTTCTCATTGGCGCCCACCATGCTGATCGTGGTGATCTCCAGGACGAGGAGGCTGAGCTCCACCAGCATGATCCTCGCGGGTCTGGCTGTGATGTACATATTCTCGGCGATGACCGCCGCGTTGAAGCTCATGGCCGAGCCCGATGCCCTGGCATCGCTCTACAGATGGCAGGTGGGCACTCTCAACAACATGACCTGGGACGAGGTCCCGGTGATGCTGGCGGTCACGGCCATCGGATCCATCATCATAATGTTCCTTTCCGGGAAGATCAACATCCTGGCATCCGGGGACGATGATGCGAAGGCGCTGGGGATCGACGCATAGAAGCTGAGGGTCATCTGCCTGGTAGTCGTATCGCTGATAACCGCCGCCATCGTGAGCTACACCGGCACCATAGGATTCGTCGGACTGGTATCGCCTCATGTGGCCAGGATATTCATAGGATCCGACAACAGGTATCTCATCCCAGCATCCGCGTTTTTCGGAGCGCTTCTCATGCTCGCCTCCGATTTCATCGGAAGGGTCGTTCTGGCCCCGTCGGTGCTCGAGGTCGGAGTGGTCACCGCCTTCATCGGAGGGCCGATGTTCCTGTTCTTGATCCTCAGGCAGCACAAGGAGGTCTGGACATGAGGATCGAGCTGGAGGACCTCGAATTCGGATACGGAAGCGAGCACATCCTCCATGGGATAAACGCGGTCGTGGACGAGCCGGGGATGGTTTGCATCGTCGGTCCAAACGGCGTCGGGAAATCCACGCTCATCAAGTGCATCCTGCGTCTGCTGAAACCGGATTCGGGAGTGGTGGAGATCGACGGGATCGAATCCTCCGAGATCAAGCAGAAGGAGCTTGCCCGGGTCATGGGGTACGTCCCCGTCGGATCGGACGAGACGTTCTCCCTGACCGTTCTCGAATACGTCATGATGGGAAGGCATCCGCACAAGTCCAGAGGAGCCTCCAACAGCGAGCTGGATTGGAAGATCGCGATGCGTTCGCTGAATATGATGGGTATCAGGGATCTCGCGCTCAAGAGGACGAACGAGCTGTCGGCGGGTCAGCGCCAGAGGGCGGCTATCGCCAAGGGTCTGGCCCAGACTCCGAGGATCCTCTTCCTGGACGAACCCACTGCGAATCTGGATCCGAGGCATCAGCTGCAGGTCACCGAGCGCCTTAGGGATATCGCCAAGGAGATCGGGATGACCGTGATCATGATCAGCCACGATCTGAACATCTCCGCGAAGTATGCCGATCGCGTCGTGATGATGGAGCTCCCGGGGCGCATATACAGCGTGGGGACTCCTGAGGAGGTTCTGACCGCGGATTCCATAAGGCATGTGTACGGGGTCGAATGCCGTGTCATAGACGATGGCGGGAGGCCCCACATCATCCTGGAGCGTCCTCTCGACGATTCAGAGATGGCGTCTGAGATGCACAAGCCGTCCGATTGACGATCCTCCGGTCGTTCATGGACCGGTCTATTCGTTGTAAACACCCTTATG
>LVVU01000165.1 GCA_006954465.1 Candidatus Methanoprimaticola hominis | reverse complement strand
GCCCATCATCGGGCCGCCCATGATGAGCTTCTGCGGTTCTTCCTTATAGCCGCCGCAGAATTCCATGACCTCGCGAATTTTTGTGCCGATGGGCACAATGACATTCTGCGGGTTCTGCACGGCGCTGCCGTCCACCGTGACGCGCTTCATCGTCAGCGGCATGCCGGTGCGCATGTAGCTTGCAAGGAACGAGACGGAGCCGATGTTCAACAAACCCGAGAAGGAGATTACCGAACGCTACCTGACTGGCAGGTTCGGGTGATACCATGCAGAGATTCGAAGACGATATCGACGCCGTCGTGGCAGAGACCTGCGAGATGGCGAAGCTGTCCACCGAGATGTTGGAGAGGGCCATCCAGGCCGTCACGGACGGGGATGTGGACCTGGCCGATTCCATCATAGCCGACCAGGCGAAGATCGAGAAGTTCGACGATGATATCGAGGATGCGGCCATCAGGATCCTGACCCTGTATCAGCCCACCGCGGTCGATACGAGGACCGTGGCGACCATCCTGAAATCCATCACGCACCTGGAGAGGATCGCGAAATACAGCACGAACATCGCGACCGCGACCAAGTACCTGGCGGACAAGCCCTCGTACGAGGTCGTGGACCTGATCGAGCCCGTGGGCGAGATGGCCCTCAGCCTGGTGAAGCGCGTGGTCACCGGTTTCGAGAACAAGAGCATCGACGGATTCAAGAGCATCCGCGAGACGGACGACCGTCTCGACGATGCGATGAAGGAGGATCTCGAGAGGATCGTCGACTTCATCAACACCCACGGGGGATCGGCGGATGTGTGCATCTACTACATCTCCATCCTTAAGTTCCTCGAAAGGGTGGGCGATCACGCCTGCAAGATGGCCGAGAAGGTCTGCTTCATGGTCACAGGCAGGCGTGCGACGATAAACTGATAGAATGGGGGGGGTCCCCCGCCCTCCCTGTTTCTGTTCAACTGGGGAACGCGTCCTTCCTCGTGTACATGAGGACCGTCACCAGCAGTCCGATGGCGCAGAGGACCACGCCTGTGGACAGATTGAACGGGAAGCATCCCATTCCGAGGCATGCTATCGAGGATGCCGCGCAGAGGGTAACGCAGGTCTTCCAGTCCCCTCCATTCTTGCATTTGTAGTAGCAGACGAGGGCCAGGACCCCGCTGATCGTTGCGAATGCCGCGCTGAGGGTCATGAGGAACGGGATGTTGTCGCTCCACGCCGGCATGAATTCGGACACGTCGATCCCTGTCATATTGGATAATTCCTGGATCAGATCGTTGTATACGGCCTCGGTGAGGTCGATCGACGAAACCATATCCATCAGTCCGCCGATGACGGCGAGGACCCCATAGAGGAGGATCATCACGCCGAGGAATCCGATCCCCTGCCTGGCCGGAGCGGCGTAAGAGCCCGGGTTCGGTGCGGCATTTTGCCCCATCGGTGAACCGCATTCAGGACAGAACGATGCCCCTTCGGGAAGTTCGGCACCGCATCTGGTGCAGAATCTGTACTCTTCCATGCTCCCGGTACCGCCGATATTATAGATTATTCTTCCCGAGTCCGTTCGAAAACGGTGTTGATTCCGTTTCATCGACGAGAAGTTGTTATATACGCGTTAGTCATCCGCCCATCCACGGAGTTCAGGATCCGGCTCTTGTCCGCTTCCTGCCGTGGGGAAGGTTTCCTTCCCAGGCCGTACGGGGACCATCCGGTCGAACGTGCGGAGTTCGCTTGAGTTCTCTATCAACTTACTTCACTTTCAGCAACGCTTATATACCACATCCTTAATCCCAGCCCCGTAGCCGTCCGCGACTCTGATCGCGGTTCGGTGCGAGGTATCGATATGGTTACCGTCTACGACGTTCCCGCCGAGGCACTCATACTCAAGACGGCCCAGAAACTCAAGGAGAACCCCAACATCGTTCCCCCTGAGTGGGCAGAGTTCGTGAAGACCGGCAGGCACACAGAGAAGGCTCCCGTTCAGGATGACTGGTGGTACACTAGGGCCGCCTCCATCATGAGGAAGCTGTACGTTAAGGGCCCCATGGGCTCCTCCAAGCTTGCCGCCGAGTACGGTGGATTTGCAGACAAGGGTTCCATGCCCAACAGGGCAGTCAAGGGAAGCCGCAACATCGCCAGGAAGTGCATGATGCAGCTCGAGGCCGCCGGATACCTTGTCTCCAAAGACAAAGAAGGCCGTGCGATCAGCCCCGCGGGGCAGTCTCTTCTGGACAACACCGCGAAAGAGGTCTATGACGAAATGAAGGCCTGAGGAGGAATCAGCATGGAAGACCCCGAATTGGAAGCGATCAGACAGAGGAGGATGGCCGAGCTCCAGCAGCAGGCCCAGTCCCAGGCCTCTCAGCAGGAGCAGGCCCAGAGGATGGAGGCCCAGAAGCAGGGCGTTCTCCGGCAGATCCTGACTCCGGAGGCGCGCGACAGGCTCGCCAACATCAGGCTCGCCAACCCCCAGATGGCGGAATCTGTCGAGATGCAGCTCATCCAGCTCGCCCAGAGCGGAAGGCTCAGGGGAGTCATCGATGATACCATGCTGAGGAACATCCTGGCCCAGATCGCCCCGCAGCGCAGGGAGATCACCATAGAGAGGAGATAATCATGTCAAGCACAAAAGCCCCCGCGATGAAACAGAGGCTTAACAAGAAGGTCAAGCAGAACCGCCGTGTACCCGCATGGGTCATGATCAGGACCAACAGGCAGTTCCTCCGCCACCCCAAGAGAAGGTCGTGGCGCATGAGCAAGATTAAGGAGTGATTAGGATGGCAGACGAAATCGAGAGAATCATGGTCATCCCGCTCAGGGCGACCAAGCAGGCTCCCCGCACCAGGAGGGCAAAGCGCGCGGTCAAAGAGGTCCGTGAGACCGTCATGAGGCACATGAGGGTCTCCGAGGGCAACGTCTGGATCGACGCCAGCGTCAACGAGAAGCTCTGGGAGAACGGAATGCGCAACCCCCCTTCCAAGATCACCGTCAAGGCTGTCAAGTTCGAGGACGGCCTCGTCGAAGTCTCCCTTGCGGAGTGATTCCAATGATGAGGCTCTCGCGCTATTCGGGAAACCCGAACATTGCGGTGTTCGCCACTGCGGGCGAGGGCCTCGCTCTTACCGCCGCCGACGCCGACCCGGGATTCATAAGGACCCTCGAGTCAGCGCTCGGCGTCGATGTTATCAAGGTCTCCGTCGGAGGCTCGTTCGTCGTGGGCTCGCTCGTGGCGATGAACTCCAACGGGGCGATCGTCTCCGGTCTCGCCGACGACGGCGAGATGGCCGTGATCTCCGAGAAGATCAGATGCGTCAGGCTGGACGACAGGCTCAACGCCGCCGGGAACAACATCCTCGTCAACGACAACGGTGCGATAGTCAGTCCCGAGTACTCCGAGAAGACCGCCGAAATGATCGGCGACATCCTCGGCGTGGAGGCTGTCCGCTCGTCCATCGGCGGCATCAATACCGTCGGATCGATCTGCAGGGTCACCAACAAGGGATGCGCCTGCCACATGGATGCATCCGATGAGGAGATCCAGCTCATCAAGGACGTTCTTAAGGTGGAGGCCATCCGCACCACCGTCAACCACGGTGTTCGGAGCCGGCATAATCGCCAACTCCAAGGGAGCCGTCGTAGGCGACGAATCCACCCCTATCGAGCTCGGCAAGATCGAGGACGCCCTCGCTCTCTTCTGATCCGGCATCAATTAGCCGGATCGACGCTTCTCCATGCGTAGGCCGTAGGCGTAAGGTCCGGTCAGCGGGTGAATATCCAGCATTCCTTGATGTCCGAGAAGTCCTCGGGCAGGAGGTCGATCTCGTTGCCCATGTATTCCACGGCCTCCTCCGGTATGAGGCTGAGGAAGTCGTCCAGAGGCGTCAGGGGGATCGAGAGTCCTCCGACCCTGTAGTGCATGGGTACGACGATGCGGGGGTTCACCTTCCCGATGAGCTCCTTGACTTCTTCGAGAGGAAGGGTGAACGTCTCTCCGACAGGGACGAAGAGCATGTCCACGCCGCGGATGCGGTCGAGAATCTCCTGCGAGGGGATGCATCCCAGGTCTCCGCAGTGGCAGATGGAGATCCCGTCCATGGAGAAGAGGTACATCGTGTTGGGTCCCCTCTGTTCCCCGTTGTGATGGTCGTGGAACGTGGGCAGTCCGATCACATGGAGCCCTTTGACATCGAACTCTCCGTTCTGAGCCATGATGTCGGTATGGTTCCCGCGTATCACACGGGCGGCGGAATGATCGTAATGCGAATGGGTCATCAGAACGACGTCGGCCGAGGCGTTGGGCGCCTTGATCCCGATGGACTTGCCGTCATGGGGGTCCACGACGACCGTCAGCTTGGAATCGGCGAACTCGAAGCATGAATGTCCGTGCATCACGATGCGCATGCCTGTCCCATCGGCAAGTCCCTAATAAGCATGATGGACGGAGGGCGGTTCCTCCGTGCGATGCGGGCATCGCTACCAGATTGAAGACGTATGAGTCCCGGCAATCGACGACGGGGATCATCGCTCCGCTGATGCGGCTCCCCGTTAGAATCTTTGCCGATGGATGACCCCGCCGTAGCATCGCATCGCCCTAGGCCAGCAATGACGTCGCACGGTATCCGAGCGATCGGGGGGCAATCCTATTAAGGCCCAGGGAGATTCGGAAGCATGAAGAAGACTCTGGTCCTGGTCGTCGATAGGGACGACGACTTCGGCGTCAAGGGCAAGGTGAACACCCCGGTCATAGGGGTGCAGAACTGCCTGGACGCGGCCACAGCCTTCGGAATAGCGGATCCAGAGGATTCCGATCTCAATGCGCTCTACGCGGCTGTCAGCGTCTGCCTGGAGATCCAGGAGGACGGACACGAGGCCGATGTCGCATTGATCTGCGGCGATGAGAAGGTCGGTCACAGATCCGACCTGGCGCTGGTCTCGCAGCTCGAGGAGGTCCTCGAGGAGATCGAGCCGGACAGCGTCGTTCTGGTCGGCGACGGTGCGGAGGACGAGTACATCTATCCCATCATATCGTCCCGTGCCCATGTCGACTCGGTCAGGAAGGTCTACGTCAAGCAGGCCCCCGGTCTGGAGGGCATGTTCTACATCGTCAAGAAGATGATGAGCGACGTTGACAAGAGGAAGAGGTTCCTGGTCCCTCTCGGATTCGTCCTGCTCCTGCTCTCCCTGTTCTATCTGATCCCCGGCCTCCTGGTCTATCTGGCCGACAGGAGCCCGTACCAGCTTTCGGCGTTGTCAGGACCTTTGGCGGTCTTCATCATCGGCCTGATAGTATTGGCGTACGGATACGATATAACCGAACGGATGTACAATCTCCGTACGGTCATCATGGCCTCGCTCATCGGACGCACCACATCCATCATCTTCCTGTGCGTCTCCGCGGCGTTCCTCGTCATCATGGCGGCCTACGCGGCGATGGAGATCGGGAACCTGTATCTCAAGAGCGATGCGCTGAAGGTGGTGTACTTCGTCTCGACCATGATCTGGCCTCTGATCATCGCCGTCATCATCTACATGACCGGCATGATGATCGAGAAGTTCATCCGTCAGAAGTCCGTCAGCGTATACTCATCGGACTCGCGAGCCTCGGGCTCGTTGCCCTGGGCATCCTGGACGTGGCCATGCTCTATATGGGCCTGGAGAACGGCTCGAACTACGGGATCCTGGAGATCATCGCAGGAGTCTCCCTGTCCATCTTCAGCAACTTCTTCAAATCCCGCATGCCGCTGGCGAAGGAGGGGACGTCCCCGGATGAGGTTTACTGATTGGGAACCCGTCTACACGAGGATCCTCGCCGACATGGGCTACGACCGCGACGGGGACGAATCGTCCGTCCGGATACTCAAGGCCGTGACCGTCAACTGCGATCTCATCGACCCCGACGATGTCAGGGGGAGGTTCGGAAGCGAATGCACCGTGTTCGGCGACGCGTCGTGCCTCGAGGACGATCTGGCCCGTTCGAGTCCCGTCGGCACCCTGGTCGCATCGGGCTCCTCCGTAGGTCGTCTTCTCGCCGCCGGGATCCTGCCGGATATCGTCGTGACCGATCTCGACGGAGACATGGAGCCTCAGATCGATGCGAGCTCCCGTGGAGCGGTATCGTTCATCCACGCACACGGTGATAATGCGGATGCTATCCGCGAATGGGCCTGGAGGTTCGAGGGCCCTGTTGTTCTGACCACCCAATCCCGTCCGGAATCCACGGTGTTCGACTTCGGAGGTTTCACCGACGGCGACAGGGCCGTCTGCATCGCCCAGGAGATGGGCGCCCGCAAGGTGCACCTTATGGGCTTCGATTTCGATAAACCGAGACCGAAGAACGGCTCGGATCCGGCTGTCAAGCTCCGCAAGCTCGGCTGGGCCAAGGAGATCGTATCGTCGCTCACCGGGATCGACGTCCTCATGTCCGACGGGACCTCTCTGACTCTTCATCGAAGTCCTTCGTTTTCCGCCGAGCCTTTTATAGAAGTAGGGCATCCGCAGGACCGGAGATATCGATGAGTGTAGCGTATATCGTTCTGTTGATCCTGCTCATCGTCTATGTGCCGATCTGGNNNCTGGGCATGGCGCAATCCCGAGGCCGCAGCCAGGTGGCACCTCCAGAAGTACGGCCCCTGTCTCATGATCCGCACTCAGCTGGGCATGAAGACCATGGACCGCTTCGCCAAATATCCCAGATTCTGGCATGCTTTCGGGTTCGCATCGAAGCTCGTCTCCGCGGTCCTGTTCCTGATGATGATGTACATGCTCATCGTCGCTGTGATAGCGCTGCCTACGAGGCTCGCATCCGGTTCGTCGATAGGGATCGAGTATGCGCTGGCGATTCCGGGATTCAACCCCATCATGCCTCTGAGCTACGGTGTCGTGGCTCTGCTCATCGCCATGGTGGTCCACGAGCTCGGACACGGCATACAGGCCCGTGTCAAC
>LVVU01000164.1 GCA_006954465.1 Candidatus Methanoprimaticola hominis | reverse complement strand
TGGCTCCCATCTTGACGGGTCCCCTCCACATGACGGGGGAGTCCCTGTCGGGAAGCAGGAATGCCATGGACATCAGCTTGAGGGACGGCGGGACCGTCACGGGGATGAGCCTCTCATCGAGCACGTGGAGCTTCTCATCCTCGACGCCGAACATCTTGGCGATGTTGGGTCCGGTGATGTCCACGTCCATGATCCCGGTCTGGAATCCCCTGTTGGACAGCTCGGTGGCCAGGTTGGTGGACACTGTGCTCTTTCCGACTCCTCCCTTGCCGCTCATCACGATGATGATGTGCTTGATCTTGCCGAGAGTGTCCTGGAGCTTGGTCTCCTCCTCGATGGCCTCTGCCGTCATGACTTGTCCTGCCATTTCATTACCTCTGAGTCCCCGAAAGTCTACGCGGATATAAGCCACGTGCGAATGGGATCCGTCAGGTATGCCGTCGGTTGACGGGGTCTGAGGTACAATCAAATGTGGCTTTGGAGCATCCCTGTCCCATCAGTACCGTTATCTATGGTTTCAATGCGACCTTTAGGGATTTTCCCGAAAAATGCTAATCCTACGAGAATGACCTTCCCTGGCATTCCGAGATAGTATCTTCTCTTATGGATCTGCGCCAAGGCTTCATCGATTTCTGTTCCGAGTCTCTCCTCGGTATCAGCTTTTTTGATTTCGAAGATCATATTCGGACGATCATTGGATCTGCTTCTCAGAATTATATCAACTCTGCCGTTACCTTCTTCAGATTCCGTTTTGACATCATAGGTCCTGGATAGACCGTGCATGATTGTCATTATGACTGCTTGGTATGTGCTCTCCGCGAGATTCATGTAGCTCGAACTGAACATGATCTTCTGTAGAACCTCTGTCATCTTGTCGGCATTTTGTTCTAGAACGGCCCTATTAAAATCATTGAATGCAGAGTCCGATATCGGGTATGACTTCCGGATCATCTTGTCGACCGCGCTTCCGACCTCTCTATCAGGGATGGAGATATCGAACTTGCCTTCACCAAGAGGAACGGCTTTGAGATATCCGGATATAGCCATCAGGCTGTATAGTGCTTCGCCAGAAGTCTTGAGTTCACCGTAGGCTAACTCTCCAGTTAGTTCGGTAACGATACTGCTTCCTGCGACCAGTCCGAGAACGTCCGCGTACGTATCGTCGTTTAAGCTCATCAGAAGTTGCTTGATGACTGCATCACTTCCTGAGTCTATCCAATACGGCCCTGGTTCGAATCTCTCGTACACATAGTTCATGATGCTGTATGGATTGTATACCTCGGCATCACCGAAACGATACCCATCATACCATTCTCTTGCTTCTGAGATTTTTTCTGGGTGCCCATAGTCCTTTAAGATGGTCTCCACTTCGGATTCGGTGAATCCGAATTTCTCATCGGCTCTCTTTGAAAAGATGTTGTTGACAGTAACGTTGTTCAGACCAGAGAAGATACTCTGTTTGGCAATCTGCATCACGCCTGTCATATAGGCCATCTGTCTGTTCTCGTTGGTTTTGAGAGAGGATTCCAGGAGGTCTCTGAGGAATTTCAGAATCTCTTCATGAACTTCCATTCCATAGGAGTTTGTTGCAGCTGCATCGTATTCATCGATAAGGATGATCGGTTTCGTCCCGACAGTTTCTGCGATTGCTCCAGAAAGACTTTTTATCGAAGAGGAGAGGGAATCCTCGTCTATGTCCATCCTATCGAGGGCCTCGAAATTCCTTCTTACGATAGCATCAAGGTCTGGTCTCTCCAAGAGATATCTGTGAGGTCTGTAAGCATCTCTCACCGCTTCGCGCATTTTATTGATGTACGACGCGTAGGTATCTTTCTTGGTACTGTTCAGGTTTAGGCGGATGACTGGGAATGCGTTCTTATATGCCTCGTATTCTGGGTAACGGGATATTTCTAAGCCGTCGAACCATTTGTTGCCTTTGTACTCAATGTTGAAAAATGCGTCCAACATAGACAGGTTGACTGTTTTTCCGAATCTACGAGGGCGAGTGAACAGATAGACTCCGAAACGGTTGGAATCAAGAATGTCCTTGATAAGTCCCGTCTTGTCGACGTAATACAAATCATTCTCACGAAGTTCCGCGAATGACATGCCTCCGAGGTCAATCTGTTTCATATAACATTGAATCCATCGCGAATTGATATCTGTTTGCAAGATGTCGTTTGGGCGTGATCATCCTGTATAGTTGTTCAGAGGTAGATTCCATGCCCGGGATTTGCTCTGATTCGCCGCTGGACAGAAGGTGATGCATCCAATCGGATATGCCTGTCCATCCGAGCGTTCATATTGTAACAATTTATTCCGAGGAATGATGCCAGAAGCCACAGTCGGAGAGTACATGGTCCGGAACGTCCACACGGTCAGTCCGGATATGACGGTCGAGCAGGTCAGGCAGGAGATCATCAACTCCAACTTCCACGGTTTCCCCATAACCGAGAAGGGGTATCTCCTGGGATTCGTCACGGCCAAGGAGCTTCTGAGGCACATCGACAAGCCCAATGCGAAGATCCGCTCCGTCATGAAGAGGGGGACGCTCTGCGCCATCCCGTCCATGTCCACGGAGGATGCGACCCGTATCCTGTTCAGGTACGGCCTCAGGAATCTGCCCGTGGTCGACGACGAGAAGAAGCTCGTGGGCATCATCTCGAACATAGATATCGTCCGTTCGCAGATCGAGAAGTCCCGTCCGGGCAAGGTCATGTCCGTGAAGAACTTCCTGGAGCAACAGAACGGGTTGAGGTTCAAGGTCGTCAACAAGGTCATCCCAGTCGATCAGATCATCCCGACCCAGAAGGAGGTCTACATGGACGAGCTGATCGGCCGCCAGTACGAGCTCAAAAGAGGGCTCAACGAACCTCTGATCGTCGTGGAGAGACGCGAAGGATACCTCTTGGTGGACGGGCATCACAGGATCATGGCCGCTAAGAAGCTGGGGATGAAGGATTTCAAGGCCATCGTCCTGGTGCCCAACGACTTCGACACCAAGATCGGACTGGAGAAGACCGCCGAGAGGTGGGGCCTCCACTCCCTGGACGATGTGAACATAATCGAGGGTTCCAAGCATCCGTTCATGGAGATCACTACGATGCTTCTTCCCAGCGAGGAGGCGGGGGCCATCAACCAGAGGCTGATGGACAGCGTCAAGGACGACAAGAGCTGATTACTCGTCGCGGAGGTGTCTCAGGCCTCCCAGGTCGGGCGGCTCGGTCCTGCCCATGAGTTCGTCGATTCCGAACAGCGTCACCCTGCCGTCCTCCGAATCATCGACGAGATTGTCGCTGAAGCCCATCGCCGAGAATACGATGAAGGTCGGGATCCCTGATTCCCCGATGGACCTCCACCGTCTCTGGAGGCTGCACAGGTCGCCGTGGTCGGCGCCTCTTCGATCAGATACGGGAATTCGTCGAAAGCGACGACTCCTCCGTTGGATGTCATATCATCGGCGATCAGATTCATGACTTCCGAGAAGGAATCGACTTCGGAGAGATCGCGGTGGAGGAATGAGGACACAATGTTGTAAAATCATACCACAAAAAAGTTCAAGCTAGGTGACATGCGAGTTGGTGGATTCCGAGTAATAGCTATTACAAACATTACAGACAGCTGTTATTATACGCACAACCCGTCCTTGTCATC
>LVVU01000163.1:5441-5780 GCA_006954465.1 Candidatus Methanoprimaticola hominis | reverse complement strand
CAGACATCCTCTCCAAGATCAAGACGAAGGTATACGCCATCCCCGGGAACTGCGACCCGGTCGACTTCCCCGAGAAGATCTCCTCCGTCGCCGTGGACATGCATGGCAACATGGCGGAGATAGGAGGATACAGATTCGTCGGACTCGGCGGATCCAACATCACCATCTTCGGCACCCCCTTCGAGCTGGAAGAGGAGGACATCTACGACGGTCTCGAAGGCAACTGCGACGACGGCATGATCCTGATGACGCATGCACCATCCTACGGCACCCTGGACCAGATCCCCTCCGGGCAGAGCGTCGGAAGCCCCGCGATCAAGGACATCGTCTGTCGCTACC
>LVVU01000163.1:5027-5342 GCA_006954465.1 Candidatus Methanoprimaticola hominis | reverse complement strand
CGACATCGACGACGGCAAGGTCTCCGTCAGGATGATCGCCCCCACCGATCACTGAACCCTTTCCTGAAGCATGGCCGTCGGAAGATCCGGCCTGTGACACTTCCGACGGCCATGCACCTCCGAAACAGCCTCTAGGACGCATAATCCGCCGATATCCGCGATTATAGGTGGATCGACAAAAGGTGCGTCCGAGAAGGTTTAAATATAGTATCCTGATTCGCGTGATTTGATTACAATGGCACTTTGGCAGGGTAAATCCAACAGGAAGCCCACTGGCGGCAGGCTCGTCGCCAGCCACGGGAAGAGGAAGTTCGA
>LVVU01000163.1:0-5017 GCA_006954465.1 Candidatus Methanoprimaticola hominis | reverse complement strand
CAAGATCGGTGCGCAGTCTCTGAAGCAGTATCGCGGAGCCGGCGGAAGTGTCAAGGTTGGGATGCTCAGCGCCCAGTACGCAAACGTTGTCGACAAAAAGACGAACACCGTGAAGAAGGTCAAGATTCTCACTGTGAAGTCCAACCCGTCCGACCCCAACTACGTCCAGCGTAACATCATGAACAAGGGTGCCACCATCACCACCGAGATCGGTGATGCAATCATCACGTCCAGGCCTGGCCAGGACGGCGCCATCAACGCAGTGCTGCTTGAGTGATCACAAAACGCTATCGAGCCGGGTCCGATGAACTTCCGCGGACCCGGCATCTCTTTTCTTCCACCATTTTCCGACATCTCCGCGATATCATTATTACGCGCGAATAGATGTCCAGGCCTATGGCATACGATCCGGACGTCGCGATCACGATCTGGCCCGAATACTTCGACATCAACCGTACCAGGGCGGACGGCAGAAGGCTCCCCAAGAGCCTGTGCGTCGCCGACCCGGACTTGGACATCATCGCGAAAGGCATCATGCTCCTCGACCTGGAATACGAGGTCAGGGAGGACATGTCCTATCCGAGGGCTCCCCGCGCCAAGCATGGCTGCGTCAAGGTCGAGAAAGGCGTCATGACCAAGACAGAGCTCCTGCCGAAGATCGGAGAGGTGCTCGTCCAGAACCAGGGCAGGCGATCGGATTGATGACGCCCTTGGACTCCAGGGTGTCCGATGCCAACGCCGAAGCCCTCGGAGTCCGTGTCAGAGACCTCATGGGCAATGCCGGCTCGGCCGTGGCGGATGTCTTGAAGACGAGGTTCCCGGGAAAGAAGCTCCTTTTCGTCTGCGGATCGGGGAACAACGGAGGCGACGGATTCGCCGCCGCCCTCAGAATCGGACCCAAGAATACGACGGTGGCGCTCCTCTGCGAGCCGTCGAAGATCCACACAGACGAGTCCAGATTCTATTATTCGCTGCTGGAATGCGACATAGTCCCGTATTCCAAGGAGCTGATCGACGAGTGCGACGTCATCGTGGATTGCGCCTTGGGAACAGGGATGTCCGGCATCGTACGCGAACCCTACAGATCGTTCATCGAGGACGCCGATTCATCAGGGAAGCCCGTGCTATCCATCGACGTCCCATCCGGACTCGGAACGGATATCGCGATCTCACCGACATGCACCGTCACATTCATGGATTCCAAGACGGGGATGACTCCCGAGAACAGCGGCGAGATCATCATCGCGGACATAGGCATCCCGTACGAGGCCTACCACGAGGTAGGGCCCGGAGACATGCTGAGGTACCCCGTGCCGGGGAAGTCCAGCCACAAGGGTCAGAACGGCCGCCTCATGATCATCGCAGGAGGCCCATACTTCGGAGCACCCGCCATGTGCTCCGTATCCGCATTGAGGACAGGGGCGGACATCGTGAGACTGTTCTCCCCGGAGTCCATCCACGACATCGTAGCGACAGCATCCCCCGTTCTGATGATCTCCGATCTTCCCGGCGACAGACTGACACCGGAATCGGTCGATATGCTCCTGAATGAATCCGAGAGCTATGATGCTGTCCTCATCGGCCCCGGATTGGGTGTTTCCGAAGACACGATGGAGGCGGTGCGGCTCTTCGCATCCCGCTGCACCCGCCCGATGGTCATCGATGCGGATGGGCTGACCGCCATAGCGGGCATGAGATTCGATGTGCCGACCGTCCTCACCCCCCATCGCGGTGAATTCGACAGGCTCGGAGGCGGGAATCCGGAGGATATGGCGAGGATCATGGGTGCCATCGTACTTCTCAAGGGGAGTTCGGATGTCGTCACCGACGGAACGAGGACCCGCATCAACCGCACAGGAACGCCTGCGATGACGGGTGCCGGAACCGGTGATGTGCTCGCCGGATGCGTCGCATCGCTCCTTTCCAAGGGTATGCCGGCCTTCGATGCGGCATGCCTCGGAGCATACATCTGCGGCAAAGCCGGAGAGAAGGCCTTCGAATCGAGATCCTATGGTCTCATCGCCACCGATATCATCGATACCATCCCGGATGTCCTCAGGGAAGGCATCAGATGACCGAGATTCAGCCGATCTACGGCATCCCTGCCCTTATGGTCGGATGCACCCTCGTGATCGGCGACCTCCACATCGGCGTGGAGTCCCATCTTCGCAAGAAGGGATTCCACCTGGTCTCCCACACCCGCGATATGATCGATGCGATCCTGGAAGCCGCTGGGGACGATGCGAACCGCCTGGTGGTCATCGGCGACGTGAAGGATTCGGTTCCCGGATCCACCAAGCAGGAATACGCCGAGATACCGGATTTCTTCGAGGAATTATCCGAACGCTTCGACATCATCGACGTTGTCAGAGGGAACCATGACACCGGTATCGAGGAGTTCCTTCCAAGCAGGGTGAACATCCGTCCGGCCACAGGAATGAAGATCGACGATGTGGGGCTGATCCATGGACACACATGGCCCTCTCCGGAGGTCATGGACTGCGAGACCCTCGTCATGGCCCATAACCATCCTTCGGTGATGTTCAGGGATGGGGTGGGCAGGCAGATGACGGAACCGTGCTGGGTGAAGGGCGAATTCGAAGAAGCATCCAGCGATAGATTCCTGTCCCTTCCGAAGAGATTCATCGTCGTACCGGCATTCAACCGCATGCTTGGAGGATCCCCTGTGAACACCATAGGGGACGAGCTACTGGGCCCCTTGCTCAACAGCGACCTGCTTGACATGGACAACGCCCATCTGTATCTTCTGGATGGCATAGACCTCGGCAGAAGGGCGGATCTGATGATCCAAGGCCGCGACATGAGCAGATGGAAGGACAGACCCCGGAAACCGTCCGCAGGGCCCCAGAAACGCGCCAAATACTCCTGATCGGTTTACACGAACTCCCGACCGCGACCCAATCCGCGGACCGGCAACCGAATAGGATGGGGAAGAAGAAGGTTGAATGAGGGGGATGGGGACCCCCTCGGTTTAGACTCAGTTCCTGGAGATCGTGTCGTACACGGATCCGTCCGAGTTCTTGATGACCGCGGTGAGCGGCATCTGTCCGGGCAGAGCATGGGTAGCGCAGGAGTTGCAGGGGTCGTATGCCCTGAACGCCATCTCGACCATGTTCAGCAGACCGGGGGAGACCTCGAAGTTGTGGATCAGTCCCTTGGCAACCTTGGCAACGTCCATGCAGATGGGTCCGTTGTTGTTGGTTGTTCCGACGACCATGTTGCAGGCGGTCACGATTCCGTTCTCGTCGCAGGTGTAGTCGTGGGTCAGGGTACCCCTCGGGGCCTCGACGCAGCCGACTCCCCTTCCGCCGGGGATGAGGTCGTGCTGCTTGATGTCGCCGTTCAGGATGTCGGGGTTGTTGAGGTCCTCGAGACACTTCTCGGCGCAGCAGATCATCTCGATGATCCTTGCCCAGTGGGTGCACAGGGTGAACTGGCAGGGTCCGTCGACGCCTGCGTCCTTGAGGATTCCGCGGTACTCCTCGAGCGCCTCCTGGGCGACGGGGGTGGGCATCCTCTTGGCGGTGTTCAGCCTGGACAGGGGGGTGGCCCTGTAGAGACCGGACTCGGGTCCGTCCACGAGCCCCTTGTATCCGGGGTTCTTGAGGTACGGGAACTTCTCGTAGGACCAGGGCTCGGAGGCCTCGGCGATGTGGTCGAGGTAGTCGTACGGATCGTACTTCTCCTTCTCGTTGCCCTTCTGGTCGACGACCCTGACCTTTCCGTCATGGATCTCGAACTCGTCCTTGTCGTTGACGAGACCCATGTGGTAGGTCTCGTGGTAGTACAGGTCCTTGTTCAAGACGATGTCCATGTAGTCCTTGTTGCTGTAGACGACGTCCTTGAAGACCTGCAGAGAGGTCTTGGAGAACTCGAACATGTCCTCGGCGCATGCCTTCATGGTCTCGAGCTCCTCCTTGGAGACTCCCTTGGAGACTCCACCGGGGACTCCGATGAGCGGGTGGGTGGGCTTTCCTCCCAGGATGGCCTGGATGGTCTGAGCCTCCCTGCGGGCCTTGATGACGGCTCCACCGAGCTCGAGTCCGACGCGTCCGACGACACCGAGGACGGTCCTCTCAGGAGCGGGTGCTCCGGGTCCGCACACGAAGTCTGGGGCAGCCAGCGCATAGAAGTGCGCGATGTGGCTGTGGACGAAGTGGGCGTTGTAGAACGTGTCCCTGATGAGGTACGCGGTGTGCGTGGGCTTGGCGTTGTAGCACCCGTCGATCGCCTTGGTGGCTGCGAGGTGGTGTGCACCGGGGCACACACCGCAGAGCCTGGCGGTGATCTGGTTGAGCTCGGTGACCCTCCTTCCGATGCAGAACCTCTCGAATCCCCTCAGCTCGGGGACCTGCCAGTAGGCGTTCTGCACATCTCCCTTGTCATCGAGGAAGATCTCGATCTTCCCATGACCCTCGAGACGTGTGATGGGGTCCACGGTCACGCGCTTGGACGTTGCCTTTGTCTTCTCATCCCATATGATAGGTCCGGACATGTCAGTTACCTCCCTTCTCGACGACCACCCTCTTGATCAGAGACTTTCCGAGCGTGTATGCGTAGAAGTATCCGAGGGGGTCCTTGATGGAACTCATGATCCTGATGATCTCGTCCTCTCCGCAGGTCGGGTCCTCATCGAGGATGGGGAACAGCGATGCGACTGCGGTAAAGATGGAAGCTCCCTGCTCCTGCACATCGGGCGAGGGTCCGTAGCAGCCGCGGCACGGCTGTCCGACCCTGGTGCACCTGGCGCCGCATCCGCCCATGGTGGCGGGTCCGAGGCACAGGATTCCCTGCTCCATCAGACAGGCGTTGGGGTCGATGTCCACCTGGAAGGGCTCCTTGAGCTCGGTGATCCTGGCTCCGGTCTTCTGCCTGGGGCACTCCTCGCACAGGGTCTTCGTGGTGGTTCCGACGACGGTTCCCTTGGGCGGGAGGGGCACTCCGTTGTAGACGAAGTCCGCAACGGCCTTCAGGAGCTGGCTGATGGACTCGGGGA
>LVVU01000162.1 GCA_006954465.1 Candidatus Methanoprimaticola hominis | reverse complement strand
TCTTACAGAGTCTTTATTACACGAAGTTAGAGAGTAATACGGATTCAGAATACGTATGCACCAACGGTACCAACTCGCATGTCACCTAGCTTGTCCTGTTATGACGCGATCGTATCTCATGTGTGTTCATTTCCGGTTGGGATCGTGCCGTTGGCGGCATGGTTCTATAAATCCCGATGTTGCCACCTCGATATAACTTCTGGTCATGCGTACAGGCGGCATCTCCAACCACCTCGACGGAACGACGCAGGTCAATAGATTCTATAATCTCGCAGGCAATCGGGATGGTCATGGACGGCTTCATGACCTATGAGAGGGTGAGAACGCAGAAGGGACAAACCTTCCGCGCCATCGAGGACTACGGGTCGTCCGATGATGAGATCTACGTCCTGGACACGGAGACGACAGGACTCTTCGGAGCTCCGAAGGATGTCGTCGTGGACGTCGGGATTTGCAAGGTGTCCCTCGAGAAGGGAACAGTCGAGGATGTCTATTCATCCGTCCTCGGTTACGACACCGACGAGTGGGACGACTACCTGAAGAACGCATGGATCTTCGAGAACACCGACATGACCCTCGATATGGTCGAGGAGGCCCCTCCGGCGTTGAATGTCATTGCCGACGTCCGCAGGCTCCTCAGGAAGAAGCCCGTGACGTCCTACAACACCGAGTACGACTTCGGCAAGTTCCTCTACGAGGAACCCTGGTCGATGCGCGGATGGTTCGTCGAGTGCTGCGATATAATGAAGGCGGCAACGGACGTCTGCAAGATCCCCAGCGAGTACTACGGCCGCGAATACAGGTATCCGAAGCTCGATTTCGCATATGCGAAGTGCGTCGAAGGGGATCCCGCAGGCATAAACGGGGTACAGGACCATCGCGCCCTCTCGGACGCGAGGATGGCCTCGTACCTGATGATAGCGCTCCACGAGAACGGGCGCTATCATCCCTGATCATTTCTTCAGCACGGCGTTCTTCAGATCGTCGAGGTTCGGTCCCTCCTCCTCGTAGACGTCCCCCTTGCTGTACTCCTCCGCGAGCTTCGTCATGTAATACGATTCGAAGCGTCCGATGAGCTTGGCGAGGAGATTGCGTTTGAGGACGACTATCTCCACGATCAGCAGAGCGGCTATGGCTCCGATGATGTACAGGTAGAACTCCAACGGAAGCGGGACCAGATCCACGAGGTCGGTCGCCACCACCGGGAAGAACATGAACATGGCGGTGACCAGTCCGAGGATCAACAGCGTTATGATCGCCGGGACGAAGCTCTTGTTCGTCCTGCCGTCGACTGATAGGAACCTCCATCTGGGGCAGATGATGAATATCTGGAAGAGACCGCCGATGGATACGAACAGGACCATGGCGGTCCTTGCGGCGCATTCCGCGATGCTCGAGCCGTGCCATGAGAATTTGTCCACATCGACGCCGCTCAGATCGAAATACCCCTGGGATACGGCGAACCATACGGTTCCGTAGACCATTAGCGAGAATGCCGCTATGATCAGGGAAGACGGGATGCAGTATCTCAGAACATCCGGCAGGATCAGTTCGCTGTTCTTCTCCGCCTTCGAGAAGAGCGTCATGAAGAACGCCATTATGGACACGGAGATGAACGCGTAGAACGTGTTCTGTATCGGCATCATGGGGATGTTGCCGAATACCAGGAACAGGGCGATGAAGAGGATCGCAAGAGTGAAGTTGCGTGTGAGGTAGAGCTTGAGGATATCCCTCATGCCCGATACGGTGCGCCTGCCCTCGACAAGCGCCTTGGGAAGGGCGGAGAAGTTGTCGTCGATGAGGATCATGTCCGCGACTCCGCGTGCCGCACCTGCTCCGGACTGGAGGGAGATGCCGACCTGCGCCGTCTTGAGCGATTTGACATCGTTGACCCCGTCGCCGATCATCGCAACATAGCGGCCCTTGGCCTTCAGGGCCTCGATGACACACTCCTTGTTCTCGGGCTTCATCCTGCCGAATATATTGCACTCCTCGGCGGCTTTCGCGAACTCCTCGGAGGACATGGCCTCCAGCTCGGGTCCGGATACTATCTTCCTCTCGCCCGGGATCCCTGCGATGGTGAACAGGGAATCGACGGTCACCGGGTCGTCTCCTGAGATGACCTTCAGATCCATCCCGTTGTCAAGGAAGACCTGTATCGTCTCCCTGCAATCGGCTCTCACCTCGTCGCGGATGGAGATGGCCGAGATCGGTACGAGGTCCGTGATGAGGGGATCCCCGTTCTGATCGTGGATCGGAGCGTTCTCGCCTTTGCAGATGAGGACGGTCCTGAGCCCTTTCCTCGCCTCCGATTCCAGGATGGAACCGATATCGGCATCGCTCTTGACATGTGAGGACAGGGCGCTCCATGCGCCCATGTAGAGGGTGACGGGTTCTCCGTCCACCTCGACCCTGACCGCGCTGAACTTCCTCTCGGAGGAGAATTGGATCTCGTCGATCAGCCTGCAGTCGCTGATCCCGAAATGGGCGATGAGAGCATCGATCGTACGGTTCTTGCTTCCTGTGGTGGATGCGAATGCGGAGATGAGCTTCGTCGCCTCATCCTTGGGGATGAAATCGTATTCCTTCTCGTATCTCAGCTTGTTGGTGGTAATGGTGCCGGTCTTGTCCATGCAGACAGTGTCCACATGGCTGATCGACTCGACCGAATTGGCCCTCTGCAGAAGAACGCCGCTGTCGGCCATGCGCATCGCCGCGATCATGTACGTCAGGGTGATCAGCAGGAAGAGCGCGATGGGAACGATGTCCAGACAGAGGACGAAGATCTCCAAGGTCTGAGCGATGTTCGAGTCTATGAAGATGGATTTGATGATCGTCAGGATGAAAAGCACACCCGCGATCGACATCAGGAGCTTGGTAACGGTCCCGGTCTCCATCTGGAGAGGCGTCTTCTTCGATGTGAACTTCTTGGCGCTGTTCAGCATCTTGGAGGCGTACGACTCGTTTCCGAACTCGGTGACGCGGTAGTACACCTCTCCGGTCACGCAGTTCGATCCCGAGTATATGAGGTCCCCCGTCTTCTTGCGGACGGTGCTCGACTCCCCTGTCAGAAGGGATTCGTCCATCTCGAGGGAGCGGCAGGCCTCCACCACTCCGTCGACTACCGCCTGATCCCCGGCGCGGAGGATGACGATATCGTCCTTGACTACCTCGGTCTGGTCGATGACCTGCTCGTTGCCGTCCCTCAGGACGCTGACCTTCGGTCTCGTGAGCAGGGTGATCTTGTCCAGCCTGCGCTTCGCGCGCATTTCCTGTATCGTGGAGATCAGGATGTTCACAATGATGATCCCAGTGGCCGAGACGGCACTGATGGGCTCCTCGCAGATGAGAAGCAGTATCCCCAGGATGAACAGGACGATATTGAACGGCGTGAACGCGTTCTTTACGAATATGTCGGTATAGGTCCTACTTGTGCGGACCTCCGCGTCGTTGACAAGACCTTGGGCCGTGCGCTGGGCGACCTCATTGGAGGATAGACCTCTCATGAGGATAACCCAGCGACGGACACTATATTATGGATTCGTTACAGGTTCTGTAACCTAAGATGAACGGATATCTAGCACTACACCGTTCATCGTGCCCGAGTGCGGGGCGATTCGACCATCAGACCGGGTCGGGGTGGCAGGCCCACCCGCGGTTCAAGATGTTTCTGGCTGCGTTGATGTCGCGG
>LVVU01000161.1 GCA_006954465.1 Candidatus Methanoprimaticola hominis | reverse complement strand
TGACCTTCTCCTCGCCTCCGAGCACGAGCTTCGGATAGGTGGTGGAGATGCCGGTCCACAGGTTGGAGCCGTCGCGGTCGAAGGTCTTCTCAGGCTTGACGTGGATCACGACGTACAGGTCCCCTGCGGGACCGCCGTTGACGCCGGCGTTGCCTTCGCCCGATACCCTGAGCCTCATCCCGTCCTCGATCCCCTTGGGGATGTTGAGTGAGATCTTGGCCTCCTTGGTCACACGACCGGATCCGCGGCACGAAGGGCAGCGCTCCTCGAACGTGATTCCGCGTCCGCGGCAGTCGGGACAGTCCGTGACCGTCACCATGTTGCCGAACGGGCTCTTGGCGACCCTCTGGACCTGGCCCTCCGCATGTCTTGCATGTGGTGACCTTTCCGCCCTTCCCTCCGGTTCCGTTGCATGCTTCGCAGTTGACGGAATGGGGGATGTCCAGGTTGACCTTCTTCCCGTTGAGCACATCGGAGAGGGTTATCTCCAGGTCGTAGCGGAGGGAGTCCCCCTGCTGGGGGGAGTTGCGGGAGCGGCGCGAGCGTCCGCCCCCGAACATCCCTCCGAAGATGTCCCCGAAGATGTCGGAAATGTCGTCGGCCCTGGTGAAGTCGCTCCACGTGAACCCGTCCTGCCCGAAGGAGTTCTTCACACCCTCGTGGCCGTATTGGTCGTACAGCTTCCTCTTCTCCTCGTCCGACAGGATCTCGTACGCCTCGGAGATCTCCTTGAACTTGGCTTCCGCCACTTCCTTGGGCTCGGTGGAGACGTCGGGGTGGTACTTCTTCGCGAGGCTCCTGTAAGCCTTCTTGATGTCGTCCTGGGAGGCGTCCTTGGCGACCCCCAGAATCTCATAGTAGTCCCTCGGCATCCACATTCGCCTCCGGAATCACTCGTCATCGACGATCTTGTAGTCGGCGTCGACGTAGCCGTCGTCGGATTTCTTCTCCTGCGACTGCTGCTGTCCGGCACCGGCCTGCTGCTGGGCGCCTCCGTTCTGGGCTCCCTGCTGCTGGGCCTCCTGGTAGATCCTCTGGCTGATGGGAGCCATGGCCTTCATGAGGGCGTCCATCTTGGACTTGATCTCGTCCACGTTGTCGCCCTTGTTGGCGGCCTCCAGATCCGAGATGGCCTGGTCGATCTCCATCCTCTCCTGCTGGGAGACCTTGTCTCCGAGCTCGTCGAGGGACTTGCGGACGGTGTAGACGGATGTCTCGGCCTGGTTGTGGACCTCGACCAGCTCCATCTTCTTCTTGTCCGCCTCGGAGTACTGCTCGGCCTGCTTGACCAGCTCGTCGATCTCCTCCTTGCTGAGCTTGTTGGAGGATGCGATGGTGATCTTCTGCTCCTTGCCGGTTCCCTTGTCCTTGGCGCTGACGTTGATGATGCCGTTCGCGTCGATGTCGAAGGTGACCTCGATCTGAGGCATTCCGCGGGGTGCGGGGGGTATCCCGTCGAGGACGAATCTGCCGAGCGAGGTGTTGTCGGCGGCCATGGGCCTCTCACCCTGGACGACGTTGATCTCCACGGAGGGCTGATTGTCGACCGCTGTGGAGAACACCTGCGACTTCTTGGTCGGGATCGTGGTGTTCCTGTCGATCAGCTTGGTCGCGACTCCTCCGAGGGTCTCGATTCCGAGGCTCAGCGGCGTGACATCGAGCAGCAGGACGTCCTTGACCTCTCCGGACAGGACGGCTCCCTGGATGGCGGCTCCCATGGAGACGCACTCCATCGGGTCGATTCCGCGCTGGATCTTCGGACCAACGATGGACTCGACAAAGTTCTGGACGATGGGCATCCTGGTCGGTCCTCCGACCATGATGATCTTGTCGATCTTGTCGGCCGAGAGCTTCGCGTCGGACATGGCCTGCTCGATGGGTCCCTTGCACCTGCTGACGATGGGCTCGACGAGCTCCTCCAGCTTGGCGCGGGTGAGGGTCTGGATCAGGTGCTTCGGACCGGATGCGTCGGATGCGATGAACGGGAGGTTGATCTCGGTCTGCATCGTGGTGGACAGCTCGATCTTGGCCTTCTCGCAGGCCTCGCGGACCCTCCAGAACGCCATGTTGTCCTTGGCGAGGTCGATGCCGGTCTCGTTCTGAAACTGGCCGATGACGTACTTGGTCAGGGCCTCGTCCATATCGGATCCTCCCAGCTGGGTGTCTCCGGATGTGGACAGAACCTCGAAGACTCCGTCGCTGAAGTCCATGATGGTGACATCGAGGGTTCCTCCTCCGAGATCGAAGACCATGATCTTCTGCTCCACGTCGGATTTGTCGAGACCGTATGCGAGAGCGGCCGCGGTGGGCTCGTTGATGATACGGACGACATCGAGTCCGGCGATGGCTCCGGCGTCCTTGGTCGCCTGCCTCTGGTTGTCGTTGAAGTACGCGGGAACGGTGATGACCGCCTTGTCGACGGTCTCGCCGATGTACGCCTCTGCGTCCTTCTTGATCTTCTGCAGTATGAACGCGGAGATCTGCTGGGGGGTGTATTCCTTCCCGAGAGCGGTGACCTTCTCGTTGGACCCCATCTTCCTCTTCACGTTCTTGATGGTGCCGTCGGGGTTGGTGACGGCCTGTCTCCTGGCGGGCTCTCCTACGAGCAGCTGCCCGTCCTTGGTGAATGCCACATAGGAGGGGAATGACTTCCCTCCGACGCTGGTCCCCTCGGCGCTGGGGATCATCGTGGGCCTTCCGCCCTCCATAACGGAGGCGGCGGAGTTGCTTGTTCCCAGATCGATTCCGATTATCCTTGACATTTCAATCACTCCTTGCTTTGATCCTCTTCAGCCGGCTCCTGCCCGGCCGCGGGGGCCTCCGGCGTCTCCTGCTCGGACGTCTGGGGCTCCTTCTTCTTCGTTACCTTCACTTTGGCGTATCTCAGGACCTTGCCGTTGAGGGAGTATCCCTTCTGGAACACCTCCGCGATCATGCCGTCCTCGTCGCCGTCCACGGTGCACAGTGCCTCGTGGTAGTTCGGGTCGAACTTCCCGTCTGCGGGGATCTCCTTGAGGCCGTTGGCCTCCAGGACCTTCATCAGGTTGCTTCTGACCCCCCTGACGCCCTGGGTGAGGACGTCGTCCGGCTGAGCGCTGGCGAGTGCCCTGTCGAGATCGTCGACGACCGTCAGCAGATCCTGGACGATGGACGCGCAGGCGTACTTCCTGTACTCCTCCGCCTCGCGCTGGGACCTCTTGCGGTAGTTGTCGAAGTCGGCCTGCAGACGACGGGCCGTATCGAGGTACTTGTCGGCCAGCTCCTTGGCTTCGGCCAGCTCCGACTCCATGTCCCTCTCGGGGGCCTCGACGGCCTCGTTCTCCTTCTCGACCTTGTCCTTCCTTACGGTCATAGGTTACGCCTTCTCAGTGGGTTCACAACGGGTTAATGAGGGGCCGGGGCCCCTCGGTTTGTTTTATCGTTTTCACTCGTCCATTCCGGGGGGCATTCCGCCCTCTCCGACCTGGGGTGCGGGGCTTCCCTTGGCGGCGATGACATCGTCGATCCTGAGGATCATGATGGCGGCATCGGTCGCAGAGTTGATCGCCTGCTTTCCGATCCTGTAGGGCTCGATGACATTGAGCTTCTTCATGTCCTCGACCTTTCCGCTGTAGGGGTTGAGTCCGGCGTACTTCTTGCCGGCCTTGTGCTGCTTCCTCATCTCGATGAGGACGTCGATGGGGTCCAGACCTGCGTTCTCGGCGAGGGTCCTGGGGATGCTCTCCATGGCGGACGCGTAGGCCTCGATGGCGATCTGCTCCCTTCCGCCGACGGATGCGGCGTAGTCGCGGAGCTGCATGGCGATCTCCATGGCGGTGGAACCTCCGCCGGTGACCATCATGCCGTCCTCGATGGCGACCCTGACGACGGACCAGGCGTCCACGAGGGACCTCTCGACCTCGTCCGCGACGTGCTTGGTGCCTCCGCGTACCATGATGGAGACGGTCTTGGGCTCCTTGACGCCGGTGATGAAGGTCATCTCCTCGTCCTCGATCTTCTTGAGCTCGACGATGTCGGCGTAGCCGAGGTCGTCGGCGGTCAGCTCGGAGATCTTGTTGATGATGTTGGCTCCGGTGGA
>LVVU01000160.1 GCA_006954465.1 Candidatus Methanoprimaticola hominis | reverse complement strand
CCTGGATGACGACGAGGAGATGATCCCGGCGGTGAGGGATGCGCTAGCCACAGGCCTCCGCATGTCCGTCCACGCCGAGGACGACCATCTCATAGCGAAGGGGGAGGAGAATTGTTGCAGGGACCATCTCCGCAACCGTCCCGCAGCAGCCGAGACGACCGCCATATCCCGTCTCGCCCAGCATTTCAGAGGCTCGAACATCAACATATGCCATCTCACCACGCCCGAGGGCCTGGATCTCGCCAAGGCCGCGGGATTCACCACGGAGGTCACGCTCCATCACCTCCTGTTCGAGGTGGATCGCTGCCCCGGCGCCGAGTACAAGGTCAATCCGCCCATCCGCGACATCGGAACTCGGGACGCCCTCTTCAAGAGGTTCGTATCCGGGGGTTTCGATATGATCGGAACCGATCATGCGCCACACACCGCCGAGGAGAAGGCCAGGGATTTCCAGGATGCCCCGTCCGGCATCCCCGGCGTGGAGACCACGATGCCGATGATCATGGAGATGGTCCGCAGAGGGGCGATCCCGTTGTCCGAAGCGGTCAGGATGGGCTCGTACAATCCGGGCAGGCTGTTCGGGATCCCGAAGGGAGCCATAGCCGAAGGGTATGACGCAGACATCGCGGTGTTCGATATGAGGGAGACCTCGAAGATAGATGTCCGCCGTCTCCACAGCAGATGCGGGCATTCCCCGTACGCGGGATCCGATGCCGTGTTCCCCCAGGACGTCATGATCAGGGGAAGCCTTCAAGTACGCGAGGGCGAGTTCTGCGGTGAACCAATCGGAAGGGACGTATGTGGACTTCGAGATCGATTATTCAGAAGTGGCAGGGAGACTGGTGGAATGTCCGCCCGAGTGCGGGATGTGCTGTCTATGTCAGCCCGAGGTGCTGCCCGACGAACGTCCGTTCTTCAGGAAGAACCATCCTTCCGCCCTCGTGAGGTCCCGCGGTCCCGAACCGTACACCGCCCTGGCTCTGAAGAAGGGGAGGGGGTCCTGCGTGTTCCTCAACGGCCGCAGGTGCTCCGTGTACCAGCACCGCCCCACGTACTGCCGCCAGTTCCCATATCACCTATATGCGAGCGACAGGCTCCAGGTCGAGCTGGACCTCTCGTGCAGAGGGGCGTGGACCGGGAAGGGCGCCAGCGCCCTCGACGAAGCCCGCATGCTCGTGTCCAGCGCCGAAGGCAGGATCGCCGAGGCGTTGGAGCAGTCCAAGGCGGTCTATTCCGAGTTCTACGCCAATTGCAGGGAGGCCGGCGTCATGGCCGACCCCTCCGGACTGAGGATGTCCGTCTCCGAGAATCTGGGCATGTTCTCCGACCTCTCCTACCTGGGGAAGATCATGGACATGTCGCAGATCGAGCCCATCATGTCCGTCCGCGGGATCCAGCCCGACAGGCAGCCGGATATGAAGGGATTGACGGAGGTCGGAATGGAGGCCGCGATGGAATCCATGTCCTCCGAAGATCCGCTCAGTGTTCCGGTTTACTGCGATCCCCAGTGGAATTGGAACATGTTCATGGCCGTCGACGGGACCATCGAGTGGATGGTGATGGACGACGAGGGCGAGCTGCACCACAAGGCGTTCGTCGATGCGGATGCCGTGGAGCTCAGGGTGCCCGACCAGTCCGGCGAGGCCGTGCTCCGCGACTACATCTCCGTTCTGAATGGAAGGGACAGCTTCATGGGAAGCGTCTTCTGCACCATGGACGAGAACGGCTACGAGGACGACATGACCAATTCGTACTACGGATGCCTCTCGGTGACGGTCATGGATCTGATGTGGAGGATGTCGCTGCTCGACCATTTCATGGGGACTGGGTGCGGAGCCGACGGCATGAGGGAGGCCATCATGTTCTTCGACATGGACCGTCTGGATGCCCCTGCGATAGGTGCGTTCGTCTGAGCGGTCCGGCTCGATACCTTCAAATAACCCTTGCTTATTGGTGTGCCAAGTAGCCGTAAAATAGGGTCGTCTACGCGTGCGTAAGACCCGTTCGGCATTCACGATTCATTGGAGTGATGATCATGGGAAAGGGAACACCGGCACAGGGAAAACACAACAAGTTCAAGACTCACATCCCCTGCCGCAGGTGCGGCAAGCGCGCCTACCACGTCAGGAAGGGCGTATGCGCATCCTGCGGGTACGGCAAGACCGCAACGATGAGATCCTACAGCTGGGCGAAACTCCGCGACTGATCAAGGGCGATCAGATGACAGGGCCTAAGCATAGCTGCGGCGTAGTCGGAATCAGTGCAGACTACGACATAGCGCCGTCGCTGTACACGGCCCTTATGATCATCCAGCATCGCGGTCAGGAGAGCGCCGGCATATCGGTTTTCGACGGCGACTCCGTAGAGACCCTGAAGGGCAACGGCCTCGTGAACGTGGCCTTGCCCAAGGATGCGGTCCGCGATATAGCGGGCCATGTAGGTGTAGGCCACGTCAGGTACTCCACCACGGGATCGAAGGGGGCTATCAACGCTCAGCCCTTCACCGTGATGACCAACTTCGGTACCGTGGCCGTCGCTCACAACGGCGACATAACCAATTATTCCGAGCTCAAGGAGAAGTACATGAAGGAGGGCTGGACCTTCCTCACGGACTCCGACAGCGAGCTCGTCACCAAGCTTCTGGGCAAGTACATGACCCAGTACAACGACCCCGTCAAGTCCATCAGGGCCACGATGGGCGAGTTGGACGGAGCGTACGCCCTCACCATCCTGATCGACGGCAGACTCTTCGCCATCCGCGATCCGTACGGCTTCAGGCCCCTGTGCCTCGGAAAGCTCGACGGCGGATACATCGCGGTCTCCGAGAGCGCGGCGATAGATGCCCTCCACGGGGATTTCGTCCGCGATATCGAGCCCGGAGAGATCTGCGAGATCATGAAGGACACGTTCAAGATCTATCCTGCCGTCGCGCAGCACCCCAAGGCATACTGCATGTTCGAGTGGGTGTACTTCGCAAGGCCCGACTCCGTAATGGACGGGCGCGAGGTCTATGATGTCAGGAGGAGGATCGGCATGATCCTCGCAAGGGAATGCCCTGCGGATGTCGATCTGGTCATGCCCGTGCCGGATTCCGGCCGTGCGCACGCGATCGGATACTCCGCCGCCACAGGCATACCCTACGAGGAGGGATTCATGAAGAACCGCTTCGTCGAGAGGACATTCATCCTCCCCGATCAGAAGCAGAGGGAGGCCGCGGTCTCCATGAAGATGAATCCCATCAAGAGCACGGTCAACGGGAAGCGCATCATGATCGTGGACGACAGCATCGTCAGGGGGACCACCCTGAAGAAGCTCGTCGCGATGCTCCGCAAGGCCGGAGCCAAGGAGGTCCACGTCAGGGTCGGAAGCCCGCCCATCGTCGCGCCGTGCTATTACGGGGTCGACATGAAGTCTCGTGATCAATTCATCGCGACACGCCACAGCATCGAAGAGATACGCGAGATCATCGGTGCGGACTCCCTCGGATACATAAGCATCGAGGGTCTGGTGGAGGCGCTCGGCTTCAAGGAGAGCGATCTCTGCCTAGCTTGCGTCAATGGGAAGTATCCCACCCTTATCCCCGGAGAGGTCCACAGGTTCCAGACGAACCTGAGCGAGAACTTCGGGGTTCTTGAACATATAGGGTTGAAACTTACATAATAACAAGTGTTAAGAAATCGACCTACAACAGACATGGTAGATGCAGAACAGACAGGGAAAGCCGCCCTTCGGGCGGTT
>LVVU01000159.1:1141-4904 GCA_006954465.1 Candidatus Methanoprimaticola hominis | reverse complement strand
ACTCCGCACTCGACCCCCAGCCTCGCCATCTCCTCAGCGTGCTGCGCGGTGAACATGACCGCTCCGGGGTGACTCATCTCGGTGACGGCGTAGATCTCCGCTCCGCCGGACGCCTCGACGGCGGCCCTCAGGGAGTCGTCGCCGGTGAAGGCATGGACGATGACTGCGGAAGCCCCTCTCGACACGGCGTTCTCGACGATCAGCCTGACCGTGTTGGGGATGTCGGCGACCTTGAAATCGCAGATCACATCGGACAGCTCCGAGAGCCTGGTGATCATCTCCGGCCCTTCGGAGAGGACCAGGGGCCAGTTGATCTTGATCGCGTCCACGATTCCGGAGACGGACTCCGCCACCGCCAGGGCCTTCTCCCCGTTCGTCTCGTCGAGCGCGAGAACCAGCCTGCTGTCCTTCTGCATACGGGATGCGACGGCCACGAGAGATATTAATGCATCGAGCCATGCGAAGTGCCATGCTCAGGAGGATGGAGTGCGGATCCGCCCGCTGCGGGAAGGTTTCCGAAGGCTGCGTCAGATGCATCGAGGGCTCGAAGATGGTCCTCTTCGTCACCGGCAGGTGCAAGTGGGGCTGCGATTACTGCCCCGTGTCCCTGGAGAAGAAGGGGAAGGACGTCATCTACGCCAACGAGGGCCTCGTCCATACGGACGAGGAGGTCATCGCGGAAGCGGAATCCATGGATGCGACCGGCACCGGGATAACCGGAGGCGACCCGCTCATAGACATGGACCGCACCATCCACTTCATCCGCCTTCTGAAGGACCGTTTCGGCCCCGACCATCACATCCATCTGTACACCGCGACCCTCGACAAGGACAAGGTGAGGCTCCTGGAGGAGGCGGGACTCGACGAGATCCGCTTCCATCCGAGGGACGATCAGTGGGCCCATATGGAGGATTCGGGGCTGGACGAGATAGTCCGTTCCACGGGGATGAAAGTCGGGATAGAGGTCCCCGCGCCCCCCCGCAGAGAGGCCGATCTCATCGCTCTGATCGAATATGCCAGATCGATCGGAATCGACTTCATCAACCTCAACGAGCTGGAGTTCTCCGAGAGCAACTGGGACATGATGGACATCCACGGCTACTCCGTGAAGGACGACATATCCTCGGCCGTGGCCGGCTCCGAGGAGACGGCGATGAAGGCCATGAAAAGAGCCAGAGGTGTGAATGTCCACTTCTGCTCGTCCGCTTTCAAGGACGGCGTGCAGCTCCGCAGGAGGCTCGTCCGCAGGGCGATGCACATATCGGAGGCGTATCAGCAGGTCACCGAGGACGGCACCCTGATCCGCGGATTCGTGCGCGGGGAGCCTGATGCGACGGTCGCGAGACTGAAGGATCTCGGAGTCCCGGAGGACATGCTCCATCCGATGGACGACAGAGTCGAGGTGGCGCCCTGGATACTCGAGAGGATCGCTCCCAAGCTGGAGCAGAAGGCCTGGCTGTCGGAGCAGTACCCCACGGCCGACGGTCTGGAAGTGGAGAGGACCCCCCTCAACCGAGGAGGGCCGATCTAAAGGGTTTGAGGGGAGGCGCCCGAAGGCGCTCACTCCACACTCAGGCTCTGGATATCGTGATGCCTGTTCACGATGTCCCTGGCCAGGCGGAGGTTCTTTCCAGCCTTGCCGATGGCGCGTCCCTTCAGCTTGGGGTCCACGGTGACGGTCGCGTGCGTGATGTTGCCGCGCTGCTCGATGACCACCTTCTGAGGGCCGTAGATGTGGAACACGTTCATCACGAACTGCTCCGGGTCCTCGGAAAACTCGACGACCTGGATGTTCTTCCCTGTGAGCTCCTTGAGCTTGATGACGTGCTCGCCCTTCTTCCCGACGGCGATGTTGGCCTTCCCCTTCTCGACGATGAACACGAGCTTGTCCTCGGTATCCATGCAGTCGATCGCGCTCGTCTTTGTGACGGTCTCGAAGAGGGAGATGTATCTCAGCGTCTCTTCCGTTAACACGATGTCGGCAGGCATGTTGCATCACAGCGTAAGGATGTTGGACGTGCCCTTGTCGATGATGACCAGAGCGGACACGGAGAAGGGTTTTCCGCACAGAGCACCGAGCTCCATGTTGTTTCCATCGTAGACGTGCACCTTGACGTCGAGGTCGCCGGTGAGGTCCTTGCAGGGGCAGTTCCTTGCGAGAACCACCATCTGGGCCTTTCCGCCCTTGACGGCCTTGAGGGTCTGGTCGACACCGAACTCCACCTTTCCGGTGGTGATCGCGGTCTTCAGCGCTCTGCTAATATCAATCTTCTCATCGCTCATCTTCATTCACCTTTCTTCTTCTTGGGTGTGTAAATGATGTTTACAGCGCCGGTACCGAGAGTGACCGGCTGACCGACGATGATGTTCTCGGTGACTCCCTCGAGGGGATCCGTCTCACCCACCATCGCGGCGTGCAGCAGATGTGCTGCGGTGATCTCGAAGGCCGCTCTTGCGAGCACGGAGGATTTCTTTCCAGAGACTCCGTGCCTTCCGATGGCCTTTACGTATCCGTCATTCGTCATGAGGTCGGCGACCAGCATGATGTGCCTGATGTCGACGTCCAGACCGGCCTCTCCGAGGGTTCCCATCGCCTCATGGATGATGGAGTTCCTCGCGGCCTCGATCCCCAGGACGTCTGCGACCTCCAGGATGCTGTTCGTCATGACATTGTCAGCATCGACGCCTTCCACCTTGAGGACCTCCTTGAGGTTGCTCCCCTCGGTGACGATCTTCCAGGAGCCCTCCGTCTTGGACAGGATGGCCCTTGTGATGCCGTCGATCCCTTTGATCTTGGCATTCTTGATGGCGTCGAACATGACCTGCAGTTTCTTGTACGAGGGCTCGTCGGATGTAACGACGATCTCGAACCCGTCCTTCTCGACGAGTCCCTTGACCGCCTTGACCTTCTTGAGCCTCTCGACGATGTCGTCCTCGGTGATCCCCTTGTTCTCCATCTTGCGAACGTCGGGAACGATGATCAGCCTCATGTTGGTGATATCGGTCTCCACCTTCGCGATGTCGAGGAGGGTCGTGATCTCGATGTTGGAGGCCACGAACCTGGCGACCTTCTCGTCCTGAGCGGCGGTGCCGGTCAGGGGGATGTTCATCGACGGGGTCGACGGGATGCGTCTGGCATCCACGATCTCGATCAACCTGGGCAGACCCTGGGTGACGTTGACGTTCGCGACTCCCGCGTAGTGGAATGTACGCATGTTCATCTGCGTACCGGGCTCTCCCAGCGAATGGGCGGCCATGACTCCTGCGGACTCGTTCTGATCCATCAGATGATTGGTGTACATCTCGCCCGCGCGCTCGAGCAGCTCCCTGCATTTCTCATCGGACAGCTCGGCATGCTTGATGCGGTCCGCGATGTCGACGATGATCTTCAGAGGGAGCCTGACGCCCATCTCCTCGGCCATGGCCTTCAGCTTCTCCTCGCCCTCGTTGAGGCAATACTCCTTGACTACCTCCTCCATGGGCTCGGCGGGGACGATCTCCTCGACCTCCTTCTTCGCCTTGGACGAAGAGGAGGGCTTCCTCTTGCCGATCTTGGCAATGACCGAGGCGGCCTCCTCCTCCATCAGACCGAGAGCGACGAGCTTCTCCTCGCCGGCCTCCGCGATGGCGGAGAGGGACGAGTACTCCGTGAGGAGCAGTGCGGAGGTCTCCTCGGAGATCCCCCTATTAGCCAGCGCCTTCAGCGTATCCTTTCTTGCCATATCACTCGCCTCCTCCGTCGTAGTCGTAGTCCATGTCGTCC
>LVVU01000159.1:0-1105 GCA_006954465.1 Candidatus Methanoprimaticola hominis | reverse complement strand
TCCTTCTCGAGGGATCCGTAGTCTCCTCCAACGTCCTTGTCGTCCAGGTGGAGCTGGTCCTCGAAGTCGTCTCCGAGAACCTCGAAGAACAGGTCGTTCAGATCGATGGCCTTTCCACGGACGGCCTTGGACGGGTCGACCCCGTCCTCTCCGTATAGGAACTGGACGACGGTTCCGGCGGTGTTCCTGACGGTACCGTCGGCGGTCAGCTTGAGGTCCTCCAGAGCGGAGACGAGCCTCCTCTGCATGTATCCGGACCTGGATGTACGGACGGCGGTATCGACCAGACCCTCTCTTCCTCCCATAGCGTGGAAGAAGAACTCGGTCGGAGAGAGACCGGACTTGTACGAGTTGGAGCAGAAGCCCCTGGCGTACGCTCCGAGGTCCCCTTTCTGGAAGTGAGGCAGGGTCCTGCCCCAGTATCCTCTGGACAGCCTCTCACCACGAACGGCCTGCTGACCGACGCAACCCGCCATCTGGGACAGGTTCAGCATCGATCCACGGGCACCGGCCTTGGCCATGATGACGGCGGGGTTGGACATACCGAGGTGCTTCCCGGCGATCTTTCCTGCTCCGTCACGAGCCTCTCCGAGGGTCTTCATGACGCTCACCTCGAGGGTCTCCCTGAGGGACCTTCCAGGCATCTGCTCCAGGGTTCCGTCCCTGTAGGACTGGACCAGCTCCGACACCTTGTCGATGCAGTCCTGGGTGTTGTTGGCGATCTGCAGGGCGGCCTCCTCGGGGATGTCCTCGTCCCCGATTCCGGTGCTGAACCCGTGGTTCATGATCGCACCGAGGGCAAGCCTGGTGACCTGGTTGATGAACAGGGCGGCACGGTCGGAGCCGTAGTCCCTGGCGATGCGGTCCAGGATCTTACCCTTGCTGTTGCCGATCGCCTTGACGTCGATGGTTCCGCAGAGGAGCTTCCCGTCCCTGATCTTGACGTATGCGTCGTAGGGGCACTGGTCCTTCTGGCACCTGTCGCAGCTCTGGCAGATGTTCGCCTTGAACGTGGTGTTGAAATCACCCGGGAGGACGACCGAGAACAGCTGCTTCCCGGTCCAGTACTCCGCTCCGTTCTCGTCGACGAAGGGCTCGGGGATCT
>LVVU01000158.1:375-4171 GCA_006954465.1 Candidatus Methanoprimaticola hominis | reverse complement strand
AGACGGCCTCGTTGTCGTGGGCGGTGGACATGAAGCAGTCCTCCAATGCGGACGGCGCCAGATAGACGCCGTGCTCCAGCATGTACCTGAACATCCTTCCGAACATCTCGCGGTCCGCCTTCTGGGCATCCGTCCCGTTGCGGACCTGCTCCGGTCCGAAGTACACGGAGAACATGGATCCGACGGAGTTGACGCATCCTGCGATCTTGTTATCGATCAGAGCATCGCGGATGGCACCGACGAGCCTGTCGCTGGACCTCTCCAGCTTCGCATAGCTATCGTTCCTGCAGAGGTACCGGAGCTGCGCGAGTCCCGCAGCTGCGGAGACGGGGTTCCCTGCGAAGGTCCCCGCCACATAGGCGGGACCCTGAGGGGCAACGAGCTCCATGATCTCCTTCCTGCCTGCGAACGCTCCCGCGGCGAATCCTCCTCCGATGATCTTCCCCATGGTGGTCATGTCGGGGGTGACGCCGTAGCGCTTCTGCGCCCCTCCCTCGGAGACGCGGAATCCGGTGATGACCTCGTCGAAGATCAGAACGACATCGTTCTCGGATGTCACCCTGCGGACCTCCTCCAGGTATCCCTTCTCGGGAGGGACGACGCCGACGTTGCCCAGGACGGGCTCCATGATGACGCAGGCGATGTCGTCGTTCCTCTCCAGCACATCGGACATCGCGGAGATGTCGTTGTACTCCACCGTGCGTGTGTACTGCGTGGCGCCCTGGGGGACGCCCGCCGAGGACGGGGTTCCTTCCGTGGAGCCGGATCCGGCCTTCACGAGGACCGCATCGTGGGCCCCGTGGAACCCGCCGTTCATCTTGACTATTCCGTTCCTTCCTGTGAACGCCCTCGCCGTACGGATCGCATGCATGGTCGCCTCTGTTCCCGAACAGGAGAGACGGACCATCTGCGCGGACGGGGTGGAAGAGGAGATCTTCTCGAGCAGAGCGAGCTCGGGCTCCGAAGGAGCCCCGTAGACGGTGCCCTTGGAGAGCTGCTCCTGCGCTGCAGCCATGATCTCGGGATTGGCGTGACCGGATATCAGGGGGCCGTAGGCCATGCAGAGGTCGATGTACTCATTTCCATCGACATCCTTGACCCTGCAGCCCTTCCCCTCGGCGATGAACAGGGGGTTCGGCTCGAACCTCCTGACGGGGCTGCTGACCCCTCCGGGGGTGACCTCGGAGGAGCGCCTGTACAGTTCCGCTGAGCGATCCATGGTATCAGAGCAGCCTCGCCATGTCCTCGGCGTAGTACGTGATTATGATGTCGGCTCCGGCACGCTTGATGGCGATGAGGGATTCCTTCATTATCCTCTCCTCGTCGATCCATCCGTTGGCCGCTGCCGCCTTGATCATGGCGAACTCCCCGGAGACCTGGTACGCGGCAAGGGGCAGGTCGTAACGGTCCGCCGCCTCCCTGATGATGTCGAGATACGGTCCGGCCGGCTTGACCATTATCATGTCCGCGCCCTCCGCGATATCGAACTCAATCTCCCTCATGGCCTCCTTCCTGTTGGCCCAGGCCATCTGGTATCCGGCGCGGTCGCCCTTGCCGGGAGCGGAGCCCGCGATGTCGCGGAAAGGTCCGTAGAAGGCGGACTGGTACTTCGCGCTGTATGCCATGATCGGGACGTTCTTGAATCCCGCATCGTCCAGAGCCATGCGGATGGCCGCGACCTGGCCGTCCATCATGCCGCTGGGAGCTATGATATCGGCTCCTGCCTCCGCCTGGGATACGGCGGTCCTTCCGTAGAGCTCGATGGTCTCGTCGTTCCTGACGCAGCCGCACTGGTCGAGGACCCCGCAGTGCCCGTGGTCGGTGTACTCGCACAGGCAGAGATCGGCGATGACCAGCATGTCGGAGTTCTCCTTCAGTCCGGCGATGGCCTTCTGGGCCACCCCGTCCCTCTCGTATGCACCGGTTCCCGCCGGATCCTTGTGGGACGGGACGCCGAACACCAGCACGGAGTTGACCCCGCTCTCCTGGATCTTCGATGCCATGGCATCGTAGCCGCTGAGGGGATGGGTGGGTATGCCGGGCATCGAATCCGTGGTCTTCACGGCGTCGATGTTCGCGTCGAAGAACACCGGGAGCACCAACTCGTCCGGGTGCAGGCGCGTCTCGCATACAAGATTCCTCATCCTCTGATTCTGCCTCAGCCTTCTGAGGCGCACTTCAGGATACATCATTCCGATTCCTCCAGTCCGAAGAGCTCCTGCGCGGCAAGACACGTCTCGGCGCGTCCGTCGCGGGAGGCCTCCCTCAGATTCTTGTAAAGATCGGCCGTGATCTTGGCGACCACTGCCCTTGAGAGATCCTCCAGGAGCTCCTCCTCATCGGCGGAGCCCATGCGGGACCTTGCTATCGCGACCTCCTTCTCGCGGATGTCCGCGAGCTTCAGGCCTATGCGCTTGATGACGTCGTTGGCGAGCTTCTCCTTCTGCTCAGCATCGACCTTGGCCAGCTCCTCCGTGATGATCTTCTCCGCGGAGCTGATCTCGTTGCGGCGGCGCTCGGCGTTCCTCATGGCGATCGTCTCCAGGGAATCCATGTTCTCGACACGGACGTTCGGGATGTCCTTGACGGAATCCTCGGTGTTCCTGGGGATGCTGACGTCGATGATCATCAGGGGCCTGTCCGGCCTCCTCGCCATGGCCTCGGACACATGGCATTCCTTAAGAACCGCGTGCGGCGCACCGGTGGCCACCAGGACCACGTCAGAATCGGCCACCGCATCGGTGATGCGGGCCATGCTGACCGCCTTCCCTCCGAGCTCGTCGGCGAGCTCGATCGCACGGCTGTAGGTACGGTTGGAGACCACCACGGCTCCGAGGTTCTTCCCCACCAGGTTCTTGGCGATGACCGAAGCGATATCTCCGGCACCGAGGATGGTCACACCCTTCCCTTCGAGCGTTCCGATCGTGCTCTCCGCGAGCTCGACGGCAGCGGACCCCACGGATACGGCGCCCTTGTTCAGCGCAGTCTCGGTGCGGACCCTCTTACCGACGGCCATCGCCTTGTCGAACAGACGGGAGAGCATCCCGTTGACATGGCCGTCGTTCTTCGCCTTCATGTAGCACTCGCGGACCTGGTGCTGGATCTGGTCCTCGCCCACTATGAGCGAATCCAGACCGCAGACCACCCTGAACAGGTGGCGGATGGTGTCCCTGTCCTCGAGGATGTACGAGATGTTGGTGGTGGACACGTTGGTCCTTATCATCGACTCGAAGAACGCTGCCGCGGCGGCGTTGTTCGATGTCGCAACGTACGCCTCGAAGCGGTTGCAGGTCCTGACCACCGCGTACTCGTTGACGAAATCCAATTCTGGAAGCCGTTTATTGGCCTCCTCCTCCAGCAGCGGGACCACGTCGTTCAGCGCGGCGGTCCCTCCCGCGGATGTGTGGGTGACATGCAAGCTGACTATCATGCCAGACCTCCCCTCTCCAGAGCCAGCTGCCTGGCCTCGGGGGACTTGTTCTCCTCCAGGAGCCTCCATATGTCCTCGTCCGCCAGCACCTTCGCGAGGAACGCCGCCCTCTCGGGCTGGGTCTCGATCCTCCCGCGTATGTCCCCCCTGAGCTCGGAGAGCAATGCCAGCATCCTGTCGTAGGACACGTCTAGAAGCTCGTCGATCCTCTCGATGACGTAGGGCGGGAACGCCGGGACCCTGCCTTCGGACGAGACACATACGGTCCAGCCGTCCCTGTGCAGGGTGGACGGGATCAGGACGTCCCCTCCGCCGTGGGCTGAGTTGGTCATGATCCCTTCGGACATGGAGATGTCCCTGATCATA
>LVVU01000158.1:0-362 GCA_006954465.1 Candidatus Methanoprimaticola hominis | reverse complement strand
GCGCGTGGTCCGATGTGGCCGCGACGACTATGTCGGAGCCTTCGATCCATCCCGGGATGCTCTCGGGGCGGATCTCCTCCGTGACGACCTCCTCTGCCAGCTCCCTCAGTTCGGGGAGCACCTCCAGGGAGATCACACGTATCCTGAATCCGTCGAAATGGCGGCATTTGCGGAGCGCCACGGCTCCGCCTCCGAACACCGTGACGATGCGTCCGCCGGGCGACAGAAGAATCGGTGACATTTGTATGGGATCCACTAGCTCACTCCATTGGCTGAAACAACCAGGGACTATATGTGTTCGCTTATCAGGGTAAAAGTGTTACTGTGGTATCCGGCGCGTGCATAACGGCCGTTTATGTCCC
>LVVU01000157.1:7458-7833 GCA_006954465.1 Candidatus Methanoprimaticola hominis | reverse complement strand
GGTCGAGGAGAAGGTCGAGGAGAAGGTCGAGGAGAAGGTCGAGGAGAAGGTCGAGGAGAAGGTCGAGGAGAAGGTCGAGGAGAAGGTTCCTGAACCGACCGTTCCCGAATACCGTCCCGATTCCGATGTCACCGTGGAGGAGCTCATCGCCATGCTGGAGACGCACCCCATCGAGGAGTGCGAACCCGTCGTCCATCCCGACTACGTCACGGGATACGGGTTCTTCGACTGTTCCCCCAGGCTGTTCATCATACGCGACAGGCCCATCCTCGTCGTACCGCCTTATTCGGGTTCCTCCGACGACCCGTTCCATGCCTCGGTGGAGTCGTCCGCGGGCACCAGGAATCTGGGGGTGCTTCCGAGGGAATCCGGCTT
>LVVU01000157.1:0-7434 GCA_006954465.1 Candidatus Methanoprimaticola hominis | reverse complement strand
TGTCGACATCCCGGGAGGCTTCAGGCTCGTCATAGACGGGAAGGTCGCATTCGAATACCCCGCATCGAGATGCTCCGTCTTCTCGGGGAACGGGGTCAGGACCGACCTCCTGGACGGGGATGTCACCATTCTGCTCGACGGGACCACCGCCATCCAGGGATCCGGATTCCAATACGACGGGAGAGAGGTCCCCGGAGGGTATCTCGCACACGCGAGCATAGGCGAGGACAGCTTCGTCAGGGTCGGCGATGCGAGGAGGACCGATGGGAAGCACATCGACCTCTGGCCCGACAGGACCCTCGTCGATCACCGGCCGTCCATCCGCTACGCGGAATCCGGTCCCGCCCTTCGTATCCCGGACTACCGCTGTCTTGAAGGGGACCCCTGCAGGGTCGAGCTGCGGACGGACAAAGGAACCATCGTCCTGGGGGAGATGGACAGCCATCCCGGACTGGGTGCCGCCGTCGCCACGGGGAGGGATTTCGATCTGGAATCCCGCGGGGTGAACGTGCTCGACGGATTCACAGTGAGCATCGACGGGAACGAGATATTCAGATCGGCCCCGTCGGATCACATGCTGTTCACCTATTCCGGATTCCTTTCGGAGGTTCCGAGGGGGGATGTGACGATGATCCACCGTCCCGACCTCGTACCGTTCGGCAAGGACTACAGGATAACGGACGAGCAGGATCGTGTCGGATATCGCGTCGTCAAGGCGAGGGTCGGGACCAACGGCCATCTCTCGGTGGGCGTAACCCGCGCCCCGGAGTTCATGGAAGAGCAGCCCGAGGAGGCTCCGACACAGGACGAGGCTCCCGGGGAGATCCCGGAGGAGGTCCCCGAACAGGTCGAGGTGCAGCCCGTCTCTGGGCTGGAGACCGTCCGTCTCGGCCTCCAGGCCGGGTTCGTCCACGGAACGCCCTTCCTGGAGTACAGGAACGGGATCTTCCAGATCTACGTCCCTGCCTATCGCGGCCTCCCCTGGTCGGAGATGGAGTGCTGGCTGGCCCAATCCGGTAGCCGCACCCGTCCGTTCAAGCTCACCTATGTGGAGGAGGACGGGTGCAGGACATCTCGTCCGGTGCTCATAGTCATCCCGAAGACCTTCGATCCCCTGACCCAGTTCGGCGTCTACATAGACGGCGCCAGGGTCCACGGGGAGCCCGACAGGAGGATCATGTTCTTCCCCGGAGGCGGCGGGAGGATGATGGTCGGAGGCAAGGGCCCGCTGATCGCCGTGTACCATCCCGACGAGGACATCGTAAACAGGGATGCGGAGGTCGAATGGACCCGGGACGAAGGCGGCATCAGGATCTCCGGCGTGAGGATAGGATCCATGGGATTCTTCGGTCCCGATCGTCCGAGGCCGGAGCGGAAGCCGAGGGACAGGATCCTCCGGGAGTACTCCGAGGACGATCTTCTCAGAGCGGACGGGCTTCTCGAATCGGAGTACGCCGAGAAGGTCGAGGCCGAGCGCAGGGCGGAGGAGGAGGCCCGCAAACCCCTCACCATAGCTGTTCCCGAGGCGGGTTCGTTCCGCGACGGCGGTCCGACCCTGATGTTCGACGGGCACGGATTCCTGGTCCACATCCCCTCTTACGCTGCGGAGGAGGATAGGATGCTGTCCGTCGTCCTGTTCGTGGGCGGAGCTCCCGTATCGACGGTGCGTCTCGAAGGCCCCGTCATATCCGGCGTCCGCATCACCGAGCCCATATCGTTCCCCCTGTCGGATTTCGAAGCCGCCCCGTTCGACGAGATCGAGGTGCTCATGGACGGCGAGACCGTCTTCAAGAAGGAGGAGGACGACTTCGTCGTTCTCGACGAGCACTACCGCTACAAGGGCGTCCTCGAAGGAAAGGTCCACGTCGTGGTCCGCAAGGGCATGCGCTACAAGCGCCATCGCGTCACCGAGAAGTCCCGCAGGGGCGTCGGCGGAGCGACGATCATCACGATGGAGTGCGCCCACGGCGCATCGATGGAGATCATAGCCCGCGAGGGTTCGATCTCCAGGCTCGGATTCACAGACGAGTATCCGTCCATCAGATACAGGGACGGCAGGTTCTTCCTGACGATCCCGAGGTATCTCGGAAGGCCCGGGGATCCGTATGAGACGACCATCCAATGCAACGAAAGGAGGATCCCGGCGCCGCCCCTTCCGCTATCCCCGAATTCCAATGCATCCCAGCCCACGTTCGTTGATCTGACGTCCATGGGCGTCTCCCCGCTGGATGACTTCTCGCTCCTCATCGACGACGAGCTCGTGTTCATCAACCGCGCCACCGACAGGATGATCTTCGACTCCGAAGGGGAGCAGCAGGTCTCCGTCGTGGGTCAGGGGTTCGTAGTCGTCCCCCGCGGTTCCAGGACGGCCGCGCTCGGTGCAGGGACGGTGTCGTCCCGCAATATAGGAAGCGTCAGGGTCATGGACATGGACTTCTCCGACGGAGGCGTCCTGGAAGTGGGTCCGTACATCAGTCCGAACGACTACGCCAGGGCGATAAGGGATGAGGATACCCGCAGTCCCGTCGATTCATCCGTGGATGTGAGGATGTCGTTCACCAACGATCCCTATGATATAACCGCATACCCCGTCGAGAGCAGCATCCTCGGACAGGCGTACATCGCCCAGGGTCTTCCGATCCCTTCCCTCCCGTTCTTCGGAAGGACCCCCGGAGTGGAGGTCACGACGATCGGCTGCGATCCGTCGGATTGCACGATACGCGTCGAGGACATGGAAGGGAACCTGCTGTTCGGTCCTGTGCAGGTGACGGCAGGGACGATCATGCTGGATACCGACAGATTCGAAGGCATCGCCCAAGCCGTCGTATCCGTGAACGGGAAGGCCGTCAGGGTGCTCAGGTACTTCATCGTCAAGAAGCTCTACATCAAGATCCCGGAGTCCAGCTTCTACACCGGCGATTCCGTTGCCATCTTCAAGACACAGACGTCCTCCTACGAATGCAAGATGTACAAGGGGAAGAGGCAGACATACAGGAACTACTCCGCGATAATCAAGTTCAACATCACCTACTACCACGTGAGCACGACCGTGAACGGGATCTATGCCACCCATCCGCTCCAGCACAGCTCCGTATGCCTGAGCGATCTGAGCGGCAAGATCAGGGTCCACGTGAGGATACTCGGCGACAGGACCCCCAGGGTCAGGAAGAGGATCCTCATGAAGTCCGGAAGCCGTGTGATGCCTCTAACGAAATCCTGGATAGAAGGGAACATGGATGTCGGTGTCGACTATCTGAAGGAGAAGATGGCAGGCGAGGATTGCGAGCTGTTCATCGAGGAGGAGGGTCGCGGAACATTCAATTTCATGACCGTCCGGTGCCTTTCAGAGGAGGCTGCGACGGAAGAGGTACAGGAATGATCGCGTCACGGCGCGGTATCCGGTGTGTTCCTATGATTTCAATATCGCAATCGTATGTTCGAAGGTAATGTATTTATATCCTCCTCCCCATCTACATCCCGAAGACGGGGAGGAGTCGGTAATACCCCGATCCGTGTGAGGGAAAGGGGCAGGCCCCATAAGCCGGGCCAGGCCACGACCTGCCTTACAGCAGGTCGAGTATCCTCAGAAGGATGTCTACGACATCCAGGAGGATAGGAGGATACGGAGATTATTCGATCTCCTGGATTCAGATGTCTCTTTCATCTGAATTCTCCTGGGGGATTCGTGGTCCCCCGCCCCGTCTTCATCTGTGGGTATTTAGCGCGATATCGCTGCATGCAGTATGACGGTACGGTATTAGTTTCGTATACCAGGCCGGATACAGAGACGATCCCAGGATTCCCGTCTGTCATCGCGACGACCGGAGGATCCCGCGGATGGCTTCCCCGATCTCCTCCTGCCCTCTCGAATTGTCGATGACGACCCACCCTTCGGACATCTCAAGCATCCTCGTGCGGGTCTCCCTCAGATTCTCCAGGCTCTCGAACCTCTCCAGCTCCTCGCCTCTGGATTCTATCCTCGAGAGCGCGGTGTGCTCGTCGACATCGACGAGGGCCCTGACGTCCGGGGTAGGCAGAACGTTATCGAATATCCTGTACGCCAAGGCCGCGAACCTATCCGGAAGGTACGAGACCGCCATGATGTACCTGACGAAGATCACGTCGTCGTACCTCCTGCGGGAACGCTTCATGACCCCGACGGACCTGACGACGTCCAGGATGTACAGGCAGGAGGACATGATCAGAGCAGGTCTGCTGTCCACCCGGAGGAGCCTCCCTTCGAGCCTGCCGATGGCGATGCTCCGGTTTGGATGCTCCAGAACGAGCACCCTCCTCCCCCTGGAGCGGAGCTCCTCGGCCAGCATCTGCGACACGGTGCTCTTTCCGGAGCCGTCCATCCCGTCGATCACATACCAGGCCATCGTATCACAGCCCCAGCAGGCACATCGCTACGGCGACTGTCATGGAATTGGACAGGTTGTCGAACCTCCCGGGGCACAGCAGCTCCGAGAGCATGGCTATGAGGCCGGCCGTGATGCAGACCGCCCATATCGGCACGATCGCGACGACGTCGCCTGAGTATAGGCCCTCCCCGTTCAGGAACGTGTAGAGGATCATCACCGCGGCCGACATCAGCGCCGTCGCTGCGAACACTCCGATGGAACCCTCCAGGGACTTCCCGTTGATCGTCTCGTGTTTTCCGAACCTCCTCCCGATCGCGCTTCCGGCGGAGTCTCCGAAGGTCATCGCAACGGCCCCGAGGGTTGCGGCGGTCCAATGGCCGTCGAAGAAGAACAGGACGAGTATGTTGATGCTCAGAACGTAGACGAGGAGTCCGATCCGGTGGCCCATGTCATTGGATATCGAACCGAGCTTCGATCCCGACACGGGATTCCCATCGAACATGGCAAGCAGGACTATCGCGAGGAAGGGCAGCGTGAAGAAGGCCAGCATGATCCATTCGGCGGTGAACATCCACCAGACGAACACGAAGAATCCGACGCCGGCATGGATGATCTTCCTGCCGTCCACGTCGATCTCCTTCCTCTCGCAAAGGAGCATCGCGACCAGAGAGCACGCGATGATGCCGTAGACCAGGATCAATCCGATGATGTCTTGCGTCTCCGTGCGTGCCGCCTCCGGATTCGCGGATAGCGTCGACGATATAATAGCGACACCCGTCGTGCCGGAGGGTATGGATACAATCTCTGTAACGAGAGGACGTCGGATCGACTGACAGCATTCTGTTCTTACTCGGTAATTGGTTATTGATTGGTTCGTAACTAGTTCGTAACTAGTTCGGAACCATTTAATAGTCTGGGACGATTGTCAAGATGGTGAGTGTTACGAACGTAGGCAAAGAAAGCGAAACGGTGGAATTTAAGGAAAGTATTGGTCAATTAGACAAGGGTCTAAAATCGCTTTCAGCTATGTTGAACAGGCATAACCACGGAACCGTGTACCTCGGTGTTAATGATCAAGGTGATGTTGTAGGAATGGATGTTGGAAAGGATACCTGCGAATCCATACGTAATCTTGTTCGTACCAGAATTCAACCGCAGATTGTTCCTGAAGTTGTAGAACACGTTACAGACGATGGAAAGAAGTATGTTACCCTGCATACGTTTGGGTACAACATCCCGTACTCCTATGATGGAAGATATTACATAAGGAATGTGTCTTCTGACGAAGCCGCTGGACCGGAGATTGTTTCTCAATTAGTGTTGGCAAAAGGAATGGATCCGCTTAAGAACCAGACATCGGATAATCAGGTTCTAACTTTCGATCTGCTGTTCGGGATGTTGTCTGCAAGAAAGTTACATCCGAGGGCTGAAATCGGATTTTTTAAAAGTCATGGTATGATAGACAGTCATGGCAGGTTCAACCTCACCGCATATCTGCTCTCGGATCAGAACGGGATCCCGATGCAAGTGGTCCGTTTCAACGGTCGCGACAGGACATCCATGTCCAACAGGATGAATTTCGGAGGTCAGAGCCTCGCTGGATCGCTAAGGGCTGTTCTGGAGCATGTATCGTCGTATATGGTAACCAAAGTGGATCTGTCGAAGGGAGAAAGGGCCGAGACGTACCTGTTCGATTTCGAATCGTTCAGGGAGGCGTGGATCAACGCCTGCGTCCATAATGCATGGTGGGCCCTGGTCCCGCCGTCGGTGATGATATTCGACGACAGGATAGAAGTTGTATCGTACGGCGCGGTACCATTCCCGATGTCTCTGGAGAGCTTCTATGAAGGGGACAGCCGTCCTGTCAACAGGGCGTTGTTCGACATGTTCTCGTTGCTCGGGATGACGGAACAGAGCGGTCATGGCGTTCCCACGATAGTGCACAATTACGGCAGGAGCGCATTCGATATCACGGACAACGGAGTGACAGTGACCATTCCGTTCGCATTCGAACCCGATTATGTGGCCGCACGCAGGGAGACATCGTTGAACCTTCTCGGACTGGATGAGAAGCATAAAGAAGTCCTTGTTCACCTGTCGAAGAATCCGGAGGCTAAACTCTCCGAAACCGCGGAACATGTGGGGATCTCGCTCTCCAGCGTGAAGAAGATGGTCTCCGAGCTGAAGGCGGACGGCCTCCTGAAGAACGAAGGCACCAACAGGAACAGCAGATGGCTGGTCCTGCGATGATGAGGGATCCCTCGATAACCGGGATCCGCCTCCAGGCTCCCGATTCGGCCGAGGGAAGTACTATATCCGCAACGGCGTTTGACGGTGGGATGAACAGGTATCTGCAGCTGTTCCGTGTCGGGAACGCCGTCATGGGCTTCCTCGGCGTGATGATAGCTTCTCTAATGGCCGTCGGAACGGATCTCCCCGATCACTGGAGGAATCTCGCGATATCGGCGATCATAGTATTCATGTTCATATCGGGAGGGAACTCCTTCAACGATTACATCGACCGCGAGATCGACAAGACCGCCCATCCCGAGAGGCCTGTGCCTTCCGGGAGGATGAGGCCGGAGGAGGCCCGCAACATAGGTGCGATCCTCCTAATCCTGTCGGTGGTTGTATCGTTCCTCACATTCGATCCCGTGTGCATCGCCATCGTCGCGATCGCATGCGTGCTGATGTTTTCCTACGAGTTGTTCCTCAAACAGAGGGGATTCGTCGGGAACGTCACCATCGCCGTCCTGACGGGCATGACCTTCCTTCTGGGAGGGGCCGTGGTCGGAGCGGCCGAGGCCAACATCGTCGTGGCCGCCATGGCCTGTCTGGTCTCCGTCGGAAGGGAGATTGCCAAGGACATAGAGGACATGGACTCCGACGAGGGCCGCCACACCCTGCCGATGGCCATCGGGACCAGGGCGTCGGCCGCCATCGCATGCGCGTTCTTCATCGCCGGCCCGCTGCTCAGCATCGCACCCATGGTATGGGATTCCTACGGGGTCCTGTACTATCTCGTCGTCCTGGCGGATATCGCGTTCTTCTACTGCGCGTACGTCGTGTT
>LVVU01000156.1 GCA_006954465.1 Candidatus Methanoprimaticola hominis | reverse complement strand
TATGAAATCTCATCCTCCGAATTTCTTCATTCTTCCATTCCTTCAGATTATTCTGTCGTTTCATTATTCGATTCTTCTTCTCTTTTGCTTCAGATGGTTCTTTCATGAGCCTTTCTTCTGCGTTCCGCATTTATACCGTGGGTTCTTTCCACAGTCGATGCCTGTTATCAAGATCCCATCCGCGGTCCCCTATGATTCGAACATCTATCTCGTCACCGGCGATCGTCCCATGGTTGTTGATGCTGGCACTGGCTTGGATTCACCTTCGGTCATCAGGCGTATCATATCCTATACCAAGGTGGATCCCGTTGCCATCGTCCTGACGCATTGCCATTACGATCATGCGGGAGGTCTGAAGGATCTCATCGATGCATTCGGATGCCCTGCATTCGCGGGTGCTGCCGATGCGCCCTTCATCCGCTCCGGGGATCCTGATCTCACGGTGGCTAGCATGTTCGGTTCATCGCTCCGTCCGGTCGATGTAGGCGATCTCCATGAAGGGGATACCTTCGATACCGGGGAGCACTCCTTCCGCGTCTTAGAGACTCCGGGACACACTCCGGGGGGCATCTGCCTCTACGAGGATTCCACAGGCTTTCTGATTTCGGGGGATACCCTCTTCCTGACCGGTTATGGCCGTACGGACTTCGCCGGCGGATCCATGTCTGCCATGATGTGTTCTCTCAGGAGGATTAGTAACATTGACATAAGGGGACTGTTTCCGGGTCATGGAGATACGTGCGAACGCTATAATCCCGACTACCTGGCCGGGGTACTCAACATGGCAGGTGTTTGAATGAAGATAATCAAGTGCGACTACTCCCACGGATTCGATGCGCAATGTGATGATGCCGTCGCTATGGCTGCCGAGGACGTGGCCGCTGGCAAGCTCATAGTCTACCCTACCGAGACCGTCTACGGAATCGGGGCGGACATCTACAATGAGTCTGCCGTCAAGAACCTGTATGTGGTCAAGAACAGGCCCTTCGACATGCCCCTCTCCGTGGCCGTTTCCGACAAGGCCATGCTCGAGAGGGTGGCTGTTCTCAATGAGAACGCCGACAAGCTGATCAAGGCATTCCTTCCCGGACCTCTCACGATCATAATCAAGAAGCAGCCCGACGTCCCGGATATCGTCACCTCATCCTCCCAGAAGGTTGGGATACGCATCCCCGACAACAGGTTCGCCCTCGAACTCGTGCGGCGCACCGGACCCATCGTGGCCACATCTGCTAATCTCCATTCCCATCCCGATGCAGTCTGCGTCGATACCGCCATCACCGATTTCGGCGACGCCGTGGACACGTACATCGATGCGGGCTCCTGCACCATCGGACAGCCCTCGACCATCGTCTGGCTCATGGACAAGGAGGTCGAGATCGTCCGTCAGGGCGCCATCCCCGCCGATAAGATCAAGGAAGTCTTAGGATGCTGAGTTCCGAGAATCTGGTGAAGCTCCGCAAGGCCGGACGCATATCCGGCGAGGCGAGAGAGCTGGGACTGTCCCTCGTGGCCGAGGGCGTCAAGCTGTACGATGTCGCTCAGGAGGTCGAGGGATACATCCGCGAGCACGGATGCGGACTCGCATTCCCCTGCAACATCAGCAGGAACGAGATCGCGGCCCATTACACCCCGACCTGCAACGACAAGACCGTCTTCGAGCTCGGAGACGTTGTCAAGGTCGATTGCGGAGCGGAGCTCGACGGATTCGTCGGAGATACGGCTGGAACGGTCGAGGTCGGTACCAAGAGGTACACCGAGCTCGTGGAGACCTCAAAGAGGGCCAGGAACACCGTCGCCGAGTTCATCGGAGACGGAGTGACCCTCGGGGAGATCGGCAGGGCCGTTCAGATGAGCATCAATCGCGACGGTTTCGTTCCCATCGAGAATCTCTGCGGTCATCAGATCGAGCAGTACAATCTGCACGCGGGGATGTCCGTCCCCAGCTACGATTCCGGCGACAAGCAGGTCATCAAAGCGGGCATGACCGTTGCAATCGAACCCTTCGCGACAGACGGAAAGGGTTATGTCGTCGATGGGAAATTCGGGAACATCGTCCGTCTGGCAAGGGACAAGCCCGTGTCGGACCCGAAGGCCCAGGAGTTCCTGGAGTATGTGAAGGAGGAGTTCCACCAGTTCCCGTTCTGTGCGAGGAGCTGCGAGTTCCCCGATGCCGAGAAGCACGTCAGGAACCTGATGCGCCACGGCATCCTGGCCGGATACGCCACGCTGGTCGAGGCCGGTGGCGGGATGGTGTCTCAGCACGAGTACACCTTCTACATAGACGGTCAGAGGGGAGAGGTCACCACCCTCCCTTGAAATCCCTTCCAAACCCTTCATATGCCGGAGTTGCCAAGCCTGGTCAAAGGCGAGGGACTCAAGATCCCTTCTCGTAGGAGTTCGCCGGTTCGAATCCGGCCTCCGGCACTCTTCTTCACCGATCGATGATGTCTGGCTGTCGTTTCTGTGAGCATCATCATCAGGAGCATTCGAATCCGCACACCCGCACCCGTCCTTACCGGAACCGGAATAGACTGCACGTGCGGCAGCGATGGCCGAATCGTTCTTGCGACGCGCGTAGTATCTCTCGGTAGTACGTGTAGAGGAATGGCCCATGAGAACGGATACCGATTCTATCGAATCGATATCCCGATCGAGAAGATCCTGTCCGAACGATCTGCGGAACATCCTGGTATCGCATCTCACTCCGCAGTCCTTCTCACAGATGGAGACGATCCGCAGAACGCTGTTCGAGGACAGGTATCCCGTTTCATTATGGATCATCGGAGCGAACATGGCAGAGGATCCGGTCACATTATCGGAACGGAGACGAAGGTAGTTCCCAATGATCGGATGGAATTCCGGAGCGATGAGAACGAAACGGGCATGACCGTACGAATCCTCTCCCTTGACATGGACTATATTCAGGATCCACGAATCCGTATCGAGGTCATCGACCTCCAAGAGACGCAGTTCCTTGGAACGAAGTCCGGCACCGATGAAGAAAGCGACCATGGCATATGAACGCACCATGGTAAAATCATTCGATTCCGCATAGGAATCCATGCTATGGATGAGCTTCATGCGATCTGATTTCGATATGGATCCATGACGGGGATCGGAACCGTTCGGACGGATGAGCGGATATCTGCTCATGCATTGACGTACCGCAGGATTCCCGACATAATCGAAGAGGATCGTCAACGCGTTAACTTCATGAGCGTATTCCTTGTTGGAATATCCCAACGAACGACGCCAGGACAGATAGATGCGGATATCCTCGGAACTCATCCTCTTCGGAGAAGTGGATGAAAGATCGGATACACGTTGAAGAGCGATCAGATCATGATTGATGCGGCGATATCTGCGATAGAGCCCCTTCCAGGTTATCGGCGCATAGAAATCCTTGACAGCATCAAGGAACTGTTCGGCATATTCCTCGAATGGATAGCGGCTCATTCACCCCTCCTCCTCTTGAAGATGCGGACGTACTTGGAGGCCGTGGCGATATCCCTCTTGGGATCCACCTTGGATTTACCACGCTTGGTTATCTTGCGGGCATCGATAGTATAGTCCCTACCGGATATCCTCTCGCCACGCTTAGATCTGCGGGAGTCGCCACAGGAATTCGGAAGAGGATCGACAATGGTGATGTCTACCTTGCCGTCAAGATCCGATTGAAGCGCATTACGATCTCCGGATCTGCGGAATTTGACAGGCTCTTTGATAGAATCCGCTTCGATCGTGATAGACATGGCTTCATGATCGGGTTCACGATCGAAACGGCGAGCCTTACGAACCATCAGAACCAACCGTCCTGATCATAGCTCGTATCGGAAACGATACCGTTCACA
>LVVU01000155.1 GCA_006954465.1 Candidatus Methanoprimaticola hominis | reverse complement strand
ACCCTTGTGCAGCATCGAAGATAAGATCGAAGCGGTCGAAGACGGAGCATGACCCGTCGTCTACTTCAAGTATCCATTACCCGTAAACAGAATTTCGGGGAGAATAAGGGCCGGGCCGGATGGCCTCGACCCGTTTCAAAATTCAGATTATTTCTTCCAATTTGGATAGCATATCCGTCGTGTCCTTGGCCAGGAGCCTGACGATGCGATCCTTCTTGGCGGCCTTGTCCACCAGGGCATCCGGGAGCTCTCCGCATCCCGAGATCGCCTTCTCCGTGGACTCCATGAACTTGTCCTTGGCGAGCTCCACGGGCACGACCCTCATGCCGACCTCCTCCATGACATCCAGCATCTCCCTGGTGCAGGACAGGCTCATGATGCACCTGCTCTCGGGATCGTGCTTCATGACCGCCATGAGGATGTAGGACAGACCTTCGGCGGTTCCGAACTTGGCGGGGCCGCCCTTCCTGATCATCCCGTTGTGGACCGTGAGCCTCTTGTCGATGGCGGCGATCTCCTCGGGACCTGCGGCGTTCCTCATCGCCATGGCGATGTTCATGCCGTTCTTGGGGACGAACTCCTCGGGAACGATGTCGAGGATGCGGGATGCTACGGAATCCAGCGCATCGAGCACCATGAATCCGTCGCTCTCCCCCTCCTTGACGCAGGGGTTGACGACCATGTCGCCGTGACCGATGACGTACTGGGATGCGATGGCGTCCTGGATCATCTCCCTGGACTTGAACACCGCATTGGCGACGTCCATGCCCTTCGCCATGTTGGCTGTGATGTACGAGGACAGAACGCAGCCGCTTCCATGACCGGCCTTCTTGAGCCTCGGATACTCCATCTTGGTGAACTCCGAGGACAGATAGAGGAAGTCGACCACGGTGGGCGTGTTGTAGTGGCCGCCCTTCATCAGGACGGCGGAGCCCTGCTTCCCGATGAGCTCGGCGGCGAACCTCTCGTCGTCCTTGGTCTTGATCTTCATCTTGGCGAGGACCTCCGCCTCGCTCTTGTTCGGAGTGACGAGCTCGCAGATCGGGAGGAGCTTCCTCCTGAGCGCATTGGCGAGATCGTCCTGCATCAGGGTGCTTCCGGTCCCCGCCACCATGACGGGATCCACCACCAGAGGAGCCTCGTGGTCCTCGAGGATGTCCGCGACGGTTCCGACGATCTCTGCGCTGTACAGCATCCCGGTCTTGATGGCCTTGATGTCCGAATCCTTCAGGACGGCCTCCAGCTGGGCTTTGATGAATTCCTCCGAGACGGGGAGGATGCCATTGACGCCCGTGGTGTTCTGGGCCGTCAAGGCTGTGATGACCGTCGCCGCGTGGACTCCTACGGCGGACATGGCCTTCACATCGGCCTGGATGCCTGCGCCTCCGATCGAGTCCGAACCGGCGACTGTGAGTGCGGTTCTCATATCCAGGGCCATCCCATGTATATTCTTAATAAGTGTTATGGATAGGACGGATCTTCCAGCTGGCAGGGATGAGGAATCGCTGGACATCCCGTTGCATCCATTCGTCTCGAGAGAGGACTCAGATTCTACGATAAGGTATTTAGTTGTTAAACCTATGACCGCTCAACCATTCGGGGCGGAAGTGACTGGAATGAATGTCGAGGCGTTGAAAAGGGCCGCAGGGATCTAGCTGAGAAGCGAATACGAACCGTTCACTCCGTCCGAGAACTGGGAGGTATCCATCGACTTCGAGACCGGGAAAAGCCGTGTCAGCGTAAGAACCGGGACTCGCATGGAGGATGTTCTTTCGACAGAGAAGACCCTTGACAGGAGGGATCTGCGCCGGTTCATCGAACGTCTGGCCTCTTCGGGAGTGCTGACCTCGACCCATGCTCCGTCACAGCATTCGTACTCGACATCATACACCCTGACCTTGTTCTTCGATTCGGATGCTCGGATCGTCCGGTGGAACAGCAGGGACATGGATTTCGATGATTCATTCATCTCTATCGTCAAGCGCCAGCTCCTGAACCGGTCCATCGAACCGGGGAAGCTCGATGGAATCACAGGAATCGAGGTTGAGAGCAGAGGCTATTCTCCGTGTCTAACCGAGCAATGGTTGGCATCCGTCGACTTCGAGACCGGAGCCTGCCATGCTTGCAGAGAACACGGAGACCTTGGGTGGAGGTCTTCCGGGAAGATGGATCTGTCCCTCGACAGGGACGGTCTGGCCATTATCATAGACACATTGGCCGTATCCGGTGTGCTGGATGACAACCTCTCCCCTGCAGTGATATGCGACGGGACATGGTACACCATGAAGGTCTTCTCGAAGACCGGCACCAGGATAATCGAATGGAACTGCGGCAACAATGAGGTCGATCATTCGTTCGTCAAGCTGCTGAATACCATGCTGATATCGCGTGTGCCTCTCACCTCCCCCGAAGACAGGATCAGGGAGGAATTGGAGGATCTCATGCGCGATTATCCAAAGATACCGACGAACCGTGATGATTGAAATCGCGACCACATCCTTCGTCGAGAATCGGTGCCGAAGATGCATCGCAGCACCCGCCTGCCTGCCGATTCGTTGAACCCGCGAACGCTTGCAGACAGGGCTGACGGCCGGAGAAACATTATATAGGGTCGTTCCCAGTCCCAAGCCGATGAAGGTCTACAGCGTTAACTTCCTTCTCGAGGGCAAGACGCCCTACAAGGACCTGGCACCGGTCTTCCCCGATATCCTCAAGATGCTCCTCGAAGAGATAGGGCAGATGCCCGAGGAAGAGGAGATCCTCCAGATGCTGATCGACCTGAACGTCTCCGATCTGCAGCAGAACAGGAAGCCCGAGGGATACAACCGCAAGGGCAAGGTCCGCCTCGTCTTCCCCATGGACAGGGACGAGTTCTACATCAAGACGTACATCAAGACGCAGGACCTGACCCATATCGCCAACAACATCAGCAACATGCTGACCGCCGCCGGGGTCAAGTTCACCACCACTCAGAACGACGACGTCGAGTTCAACTGAGGCCTTCCGGCCTAGAGAAACCCCTTCCTTCTTCCTTCATTTCCTGCGTCCCCATCGTCTATCGGCATCGTTCCGATCGTCCGTAGACGCCCCATCGCCTCCATTTCCTCTCGTTTTTCAGATGTCTACTATCGCGTCGAATAATAGTCAAATGTCTAATGATAAAAGCTAGTTGGTCGACACAATGATTAGAGTTAAATATGATAATACACAACCGTCTAGATGACCACCGTATAGTATTAATACACCATATACATAATCAGTTTTGTCGGGAAAAACCGAACATATGTGCAGAATCAAATGCATAATCAAGACATATGAACAGTTCGGTAGGAACGACAAGGAGAGATAACATGGGCAAGGAAGAGATCCTAGCAGATCTGAAGACATCCATCGAGACTTGGAACATCGCACTGGCGCAGGAGGCCACTCAGAAGGCCATCGATGCCGGCCTTTCCGTCGCAGAGATCATCGGAGACGGACTCGGAAAGGGTATGGAAGAGGTCGGTGTCAGATTCGACAAGGCCGAGATCTTCCTTCCCCAGGTCGTCGCAGCATCCAAGACCATGGAGGCCGCGCTGAAGATCCTGGAGCCCCTCATGACCAGCGGAACGGCGTCAATGAAGGGCACCGTCGTCATGGGAACCGTCGAGGGGGACATCCACGAGATCGGGAAGAACGTCTGCTGCGCCATGCTGCGCGGTGCCGGATACAAGGTCATCGACCTCGGACCGGACGCGACATCCCAGGACTTCATCGACGCCGCCGACGAGAACGAGGCTCAGGTCCTCGGAGGATCCGCACTCATGACCACCACGCTCGAGGCCCAGAGGGAGCTCGGCCAGAGGGCCCCTACAAGTGCATCTTCGGAGGAGCACCCTGCAGCCAGGAGTGGTGCGACGAGATCGGAGCGGACGGATACTCCGAGACCGCTAACGAGATCATCGGACTGGTCGACAGGCTCGTCGCCCAGTGAACCCCTTACCACCAAGAGAGGAGGACAACAAATGGCAGCAACAAGAGCACTCACGATCACAGACGTCTACGACCGCTTCGTCAAGGGTAAGAAGATGAAGGTCGAGGATTGGGACTACAAGGTCATCCCCGAGAACCTCACCGCCCTCAAGGAGAAGTACAACCTGAAGTTCGAGCCCGGGATGATCATCCCCGAAGACAAGGACATGGTCAACAGGCTGTTCCAGGCAGGACTCGAGATGCTCGTCACCACCGGATACTACTGTCAGGACCTCGGAAGGGTCATGCATCTGACCGAGGAGGAGGTCTGGGAGGGCATCAAGAAGACCCCGACCAAGCTGATCCTCGGAGAGGGCAAGGACATCGCCAGGTTCTATCCGAGACACGGGAACAGCAACGTCAAGCCCATCATCCAGGGAGGACCCACGGGATCCCCCATCTCCGAGGACGTCTTCGTCCAGGTGATGCAGTCCTACGCACAGGAGGGCATCGTCGACGACCTCGTCAACGGTGTGATGACCACCATCGAGGGGCACCCTGCCAAGAGCAAGACCCCCTACGAGATCCGTGCCACCATGGCGGAGCTCAGGGCCACCAAGGAAGCACGCGTCAGGGCCGGAAGGCCCGGACTCGGTGTTTAGGGACCTGAGACACCGCTCTCCGAAGCGGCACGTCTCTGCGCGGACCTTCCCAATGCGGGACACAGGATCACCGATGCGCACGAGTGCTCCCAGCTCAACGAGCTGAAGATGGATATGACCGGCCTCAACATGCTGGCCGGATGGACCACCGTCGGCGATACGATCATGATCGAGCAGATGCCCATCCTGGGAGGATACACCGGAGGCATCGAGGAGACCGCCATCTGCGATGCCGCGACCACCCTCGGATCCTTCGCCTGCTTCAGCGGTAACTTCCACCTGGACGGACCCATCCACATCAGGTGGGGAACCACCATGGCCAAGGAGACCCTGCAGGTGGCCGCTTGGGCGGCTGCCGCCGTGGATGCGAACACCGACCTGCTCCTCGCCAACCAGTACTACCCGGTCGCAGGACCCTGCACCGAGATGTGCCTGCTGGAGACCGCCGCCCAGGCGATCACCGATACCGCGTCCGGAAGGGAGCTCCTGTCCGGATCGGCAGCAGCGAAGGGAGTCGTCCAGGACAAGACCACCGGAATGGAGGCCAGGATCATGGGCAACGCCGCTCTCGCGACCTGCGGGATGAAGATCTCCGACGTGAACGAGGTCCTCTCCAAGCTGATCCCCATGTACGAGGCGCACTACACCGACGCACCCCAGGGAAAGACCTTCCAGGAGTGCTACGACGTGAAGACCGTCAAGCCCACCCAGGAGTACCTCGAGGTATACGACAAGGCCGTCGCGACTCTCCGCGACATCGGCCTGGACATCAAGCACTGAGCCCATATCGGCCGTCGGAAGACGGCCGGGGCAACCCATCCAACCGCAGACACCCGGTTGGATGGGTGCCCATTCCTCCAATCTCAATTTTCTTACGTATAGTTGTATATAATAGTTTCTTGAGTACTCAACAAAACCCCAATTTTATATTTAACCTCTCCAGATGTTGGATACAACTTAACGGGCAGAACGGTCCAATATGCCTGGACCGTCAGTTTCATAACAGAATGGTTATATAGCCTCCAACAGGCTTCCACTGAACAAGGAGGGCGGTCCGGCGACCAGCGGGTCTCTAAAACCTAGCCAGCGGGGTTCGACACCCCGGCCTTTCGCCAGGTCAGTGTTTGAAATGACGGGTTTCACAGATCCCCAGATACAGCACCTCATGGAATATGGGGACTCCAACTATTCTGCAATGGATTTCACAGATGCCGCCGACAGGGACAAGCGGTTCTCCAAGCTCATGTCCAGGACGGAGGCGGCCAACGACACCGCGATCAGGAACCTCATCGCGGAGCCCAGGAGGCACGACCTCTCCACCCTGGAGGGCAGGATCGCCGATGCCCTCGTCGCCAGAGGATTCATAGAGGTCAGGACTCCCACGATCATCTCGACGCAGCAGCTGTCGAAGATGACGATTACCCCCGACCACCCGCTGTACAAGCAGGTGTTCTTCATAGACGACAAGAGGGCGCTGAGGCCGATGCTCGCTCCGAACCTCTACGTCGTCATGCGCAGGCTCAGGGACCACACCGACGGCCCTGTGAGGATATTCGAGATCGGACAGTGCTTCAGGAAGGAATCGAAGAGCTACAGGCACCTCGAGGAGTTCACCATGATGAACCTGGTGGAGCTCGGACCCGAGGGGGACCCGATGGAATCCCTGAAGACCTACATAGGCGACGTCATGAACGCCGCCGAGCTGGACTACACGCTCTCTCGCGAGGAGTCCGATGTCTACGTTGAAACACTCGATGTCGAGGTCAACGGCACAGAGGTGGCATCCGGCGCTGTCGGACCCCACAAGCTCGATGCCGCCCACGACATCCACGAGGCCTGGGCCGGTGTCGGTTTCGGCCTGGAGAGGCTCCTGATGCTCGCCAACGGCAAGAGCAGCGTCAGGAAGACGGGTAAGAGCAACACGTATCTGGACGGATTCAAGATAGATTGAGACCAGGATCGGTTTGAGGGGGTTCAAGATTGAGACTATGCATCGTGGGCGGAGCCCTGCAGGGCATGGAGGCGGTGTTCCTCGGCCATAAGGCAGGGTACGAGACGGTCGTGATCGACAAGAGGGGCGATGCGCCCGCCCTGTCGATATGCGATGAAGGGCACATCCTGGATCCGAGGGTCGAAAGGGAATCGGCCATGAAGGTCTTCAGGACCTGCGACGCGGTCCTTCCGGCATGCGAGGAACACGACCTCCTCGATTGCCTCGACGGGATGCTCCGCGAGATCGACATCCCCTTCCTCTTCGATCTCAAAGCTTACGACATCTCCCAATCCAAGCTGGAGTCCAACCGGCTGATGAAGGCGGACGGCGTCCCCATGCCCCTGCCCTGGCCGGAATGCGGATACCCCGTGGTGGTCAAGCCCTCCTGCCAGAGCGGCAGCGTCGGCGTGTCCATCGCCCATAACGAGGAGGAGATGGAGGCGGGCCTGGAGAAGGTCCGCGCCCTCGGGGACGAACCCGTCGTGCAGGAGTTCGTCCACGGGAAGAGCGTATCGATCGAGGTGATCGGCAACGGCATAACCGCCACCGCCTACGTCACGACGGAGGTCGTCCTCGACAGCGGCTACGACTGCAAGGAGGTCCGCTGCTTCCCCGACATCCTCGACCACGACACGAAGGAGGCCTTCCAGAGGCACTCCCAGAAGATCGCCGAATCCCTCGGGCTCAAGGGCCTGATGGACGTCGAGGCGATCCTCACGCCCAAGGGACTCAGGTTCCTAG
>LVVU01000154.1:6575-14273 GCA_006954465.1 Candidatus Methanoprimaticola hominis | reverse complement strand
CTACGGTGGAGGCGGACCCGGACTGTTCCACGGAAACCACGTCGTTACCAGGCACGCCAAGGGAGTCCTCATCCCCGCCGTTACCGCCGGTAACTGTCTCGACGGTGGAACCCAGACCTTCTCTGCCGAGGCCACTTCCGGCCTGTTCAAAGAGGTCTTCGGAGACATCGAGGAGTTCAAGCAGCCCATGCAGTACGTCGCTGCAGAGGCCAAGAAGATCAAGAAGAAACTCTGAGGTGATGCATGTCGAGTTACACAGCCCCCGCAGCAGATTACGCCGGTGTGCCTCTTCCCGAGGTCCAGATCATCACCAACCGTCTCCTCAGTGCTGAGACGACGGAGAAGGTGCTGAACGCCCTCGATACCATCAAGGGCATCAGGCAGATCAACATGACCGGCGAGAGTCTCCCCAAGACCATCAACAGCGGTCCTGGAAAGGGGCTACCCAACAACCACACCGAGCGCAAGGTCATCCATGTCGGTGGCCAGGAAGTCGAGCTCCGCTATCTCGTGGGAGGTTTCTACATCGAACTCGAGGTGGAGGACGACGACGAGCTTGATGATATTCTGGAGCTTATCAAGGCGGCCTGCAACGAGAACATCGAGCACGGCTACAGCCTCCAGGTTGGGAGATACTCGAAATACAGACCAACTCTACATGATTACAGGAGTGCATAAAATGGCATACAAGAGGCAGTTCTATCCTGGATCCAGTACCCCCGCCAAGAACAGGCGCAGGTACATGGACCCCAAAGTCAAACTGAAGAAGCTGCGCGACGTCTCCATGGATGATGTCGTCAGGATCATGGGACACAGGAACCCCGGAGAGGACTACAAGTCCATCCACCCCCCAATAGAGGAGGGCAAGGAGCCCGATTGCCCCATCAGGAAGCTCGTCGTCCCCATCGAGGGAGCGAAACACGGAGACCGTGTCAGGTACATCCAGTTCACCGACTCCGTCTACTTCGCCCCCATCTCGCCCTACCAGAGGGCATGGATGTACCTCTCCAGGTACAGGGGAATCGACACCGGAACCCTTTCCGGAAGGCAGATCATCGAGGTCCGCGAGAGGAACCTCGAGCAGATGGCCAAGGAGTTCATCGACAACGAGACCTTCGACCCCGCCCTCACCGGTATCAGGGGAGCAACCGTTCACGGACACGCCTGCCGTCTCGACGAGCACGGACTGATGTTCGACGGCTGGCAGAGGTACGTCTGGGATGACCAGAAGAAAGAGGTCGTCTACGTCAAGGACCAGGTCGCCATTCCCCTCGACAGGAGAATATCCGTCGGGAAGCCCGCGGCCATGTCCGACCTGAAGAAGAGGACAACCATCTTCAGAGCCGACGGAGTCGACATGAGGGATGACAAAGAGGTCACCATGTACGGTCTCAGGATCCACAAGCTTAGGACCCTCGGCGGCTACCAGCCGTGGAAGGTCAAGGGAGAGTGATTACCATGGCAGGCAAAGAGAAGCTGTTCATGGAAGCATGCAAGAAGAAGTTCAAGGAAGAGCCCACCGACATGACCACCAAGTACTACTGCTACGGTGGTTGGAAGCAGTCCAAATCCAAGGTCGAGTTCCAGAAGTCCGCGGACGAGATTGCCAAGAAGCGTGGCATCCCTATGCTCAATGAGGACATCGGAGTTCCCCTCGGACAGAGGAGCTGGATGCCCTACCAGCTGAGCCACACCGACATCTTCGCCGAGGCCGACGATCTGCACTGCGTCAACAACTGTGCTATCCAGCAGGCCTGGGACGACATCAGGAGGACCATCCTCGTCGGTCTCGACAGCCCCCACCAGACCATCGAGAGGAGGCTCGGAAAGGAGGTCACTCCCGAGACCATCAACGCGTACCTCGAGACCGTCAACCACACCATGCCTGGAGGAGCAGTCGTTCAGGAGCACATGGCTGAGATCAACCCCGCCCTCGTCTGGGATTCCTACGTCAAGGTCTTCTCCGGCGACGACGAACTGATCGACGAGATCGACCCCAGGTTCGTCATCGACATCAACAAGCTGTTCCCCAAGGACCAGGCCAAGCAGCTGAAGAAGGCCATCGGCAAGACCCTGATGCAGGCTGTCCGTGTCCCGACCATCGTCGGAAGGCTCATGGACGGAGCTACCGTCTCCAGGCACGCCGCCATGCAGATCTCCATGGCTTTCATCTCCTCCTACAAGCTCGCAGCAGGAGAGGCAGCCATCGCCGACTTCGCATACTCCGCGAAGCACCAGTCCCTCAACATGGGTACCATGATGCCCGCAAGGCGCGCAAGGGGACCCAACGAGCCCGGAGGAATACCCTTCGGATACATGGCAGATATCGCTCAGTCCGACCGTGTCTACCCCGACGATCCCGGACGCGGAGCCCTCGAGGCCGTCGCGCTCGGAGCCGCCGTCTTCGACCAGGTCTACCTGGGAGGATACATGTCCGGTGGAGTCGGATTCACCCAGTACGCCACTGCGGCCTACACCGACAACATCCTCGAGGACTACGTCTACTACGCCATCGACCAGATCAAATCCAGGTACGGAGGCTTCTGCAAGCTGGACCCCGCCAACATGGATGAGGTCATGAAGCTGGCCGACGACGTCAACTCCTACGCTCTCGAGATGTACGAGAGGTACCCCGCCGTCATGGAGACCCACTTCGGTGGATCCCAGAGGGCCACTGTCGCAGCCGCCTCCACCGGTATCGCCGGTGCCATGGCGACCGGTGTCGCTGACGTCGGTCTCAACTGCTGGTACCTGTCCATGCTCCAGCACAAGGAGAGGACCGGAAGGCTCGGATTCTACGGATTCGACCTGCAGGACCAGTGCGGTTCCGCCAACTCGTTCGCGTACAGGTCCGATGAGGGTCTCCCCATGGAGGTCCGTGGACCCAACTACCCGAACTACGCCATGAACGTCGGACACCTTTCCGGATACACCGGTATCCCCAAGGCCGCCCACGTCGCTCGCGGAGACGCCTTCACCTGCAACCCGTTCGTCAGGGTCGCCTTCGCAGACCCCTCGCTTGTCTTCGACTTCGCCAACGTGACGAAGGAGATCGGACGCGGAGCTCTCAGGGAGTTCCAGCCTGCCGGCGAGCGCAGCGCAGTCATCAAGGGCTGATCAAGATGGAGGTAGGAGACCTGCTCAAATACACCCCGACGTCGACCGTCGGAAAGGTGACGGACATCAGGGAGAGGGACGGAAAGGCCTGGGTAAGGCTGGACTTCACGGACCTGTACTACGATGCCTCGCTGCTGATCCCGGCCGATCCTTCGGAATACATCGAGGTCTCCTTCAAAGAGCGCAGGTCCTACGATGGTGGCCGTCAGGCCATTGAGGACATCCGGAAGGAGGCCGAAGACGTCGATGTCTCCGAGTTCATGCCTTCCGGAGGTGGATGAGCGCTCGCCTCCACAAACCATTTACCAAACCCCCTTACTTCTCCGATATCTTCCAGGAACCCGACATCCGGGGTCTGATGAAATGAACGGGCCTTGCGGCCCTGTGTTTGAGAACCCTCTTATACGGGGGATCAGGAGCTCATCCTGCGGATGTACTCCAGCACCATCTCGGCCGCGGCGTCGACGCCAATAGGCCCCGTGTTGACCGCCAGATTGTAGTTGGAGGCGTCTCCCCAGACTCTCCCAGTGTATCTCCTGCAATACTCGGACCTGGCCCTGTCCTTCGTCGTTATGCGCTCGTAAGCGTTCTTCTCGGAGATCCCGTTGCGGGCCGCGGACCTCTTTATCCTATCGGGGACAGGAGCGGTGATGAACACGCTGACGATGTCGTCCCTGTCGCGGAGGATGTAATCCGCGCGCTCCTTCCGACGAATACGCAGGGTCCGTTCGAAGCAAGATCCCTGATGACGGCGGCCTGCTCCTCGAACATGTGGCTCGCAGGAGGCACTCCTCCGAAGTAGAGCCTGCTCTCGGAATGGGCGACCTCCTCCTGCCTTTCCACCTCGTCGATGGATCTCCCGCTCCTGCGGGCGGTCTCCTCGACGATCTCCCTGTCGTAGCAGGGGACGCCCATCTTCTCGGCGAGGATCCTTCCGACCTCACGTCCTCCGCTGCCGTTCTGTCTTCCTATGGTGACTATCATCTCAGGCTCCCTCCGTCTGCTTCTGCGCCTTCATCATGCGGATGTGCTTGCGCTTCATAACGGCCCTTGCAGTAGGCTGTGCGATCAGCATCTCGACCCAGAACGCTACACAGAAGTTGACCGGCCAGTTGACCGGCCAGTTCGTGATCACATCGATCGTCAGATTGCCCTCTATGATGTGTCCGATGGACGGCCCAACGATGGTCATGGTCATGGACATCATGAGCACGCAGGCGATGATGTTGAACACGATCTTGGGATAGAAGCTATCAGAAGGCACAGTGAACGTCCTGACGAACCTGTTCGCAACGGGTCCGACGATGAACGTTATCAGGAGCATCACCGCGATCCATACGAACGGCAGCGAGATCAACCCGTTGACGAAGAGCTCCATAGTCACCTCTCCTGCTCCTTTAAAGATGTTGAACTCGCACATTATGAAGCATGTGATGGCGGCGATGATGGTTCCGTAGATGAAACCCTCCTTGCCGTTCCACGGCAGTCTCAGTTCTTCCATTTGTTCAGCTCCGAACCGGCTCCGCCCGTTTCCGACCATTGGCATGGCTTGCTGTGGTTCACACGTCTCCGGATTTGACACGAAGGTCGAAACTGTCCCATCGGACTCCGATATATATGGACTGCCAAACAAAAAAATCCGATTTGACGACTATCTCGCTCGTATTGGAATCTATGTTGTCTGAAATGAGACTGGAGATCAGAACCGCGAGATCGCAATGTGACGCCACACCCGATAGACAACTCCGACGCATAGGTCGCTTTGTACAAGTGGCTGAAATGGCCTGAAACGCGAGTGTTGCCGTCGAAAACATCGTCTCGGCGATCATATCCACAGATGGGACGGAATCAAGACCTTGGTACCCGTTCCGTACTTCCGATGTGCAGGAGACCCGGTGCTGATCTCCGGCCACCCGTAACCCGAAACGGCCCCTTGTACCACTATCCTGGTATCGCGCCCGTTCTCTGACGTATGTCTGACTGCATCACTGTTATAGGCATATTCAGATACTCTTCACAGGAGGAAATATGATGAACATCAAAATGGCAATCGCAACGGTGACGATCCTTGCCGTGATTGCCGCTGTAGCCTTCACCATGATCGTCTTTGATGATGATGACGAACTGGACATCGATGTCGTCAGAACCGACCTCGCGGTCGGAGACTACATCAAATTCGACAGCGACTGGACAAGCGACCTGACCAAAACCGTCGATTCCACACGCAACGATTACCTCGGCGGTGTCTATTGGACCGAGGAGATCCCGTCCGATGCCCGCGCCGGGACATGCAAATACGACGGATTCGAAAAGAACTGCCACATCATCACGAAGGAGATCAGCGACACGAAATTCGACATCTATGTCGCCGTTGATTCCGGGATGATAATCCACAAATACGCCACCGACGGGGGATCGGGGGTCTATCTCGACACGAATATGGATATCGGAAAGAAGATGTCCGAACAGACTCTGACCGCGGGAACATATTACGGATACACCACCGGCAGGGAATACGAGGATGTGTCCGCGGACGCCCGCACAACCCGCACCGTTGTTTCCATCGACGGGGATTCGCTGAAGGTGGAGGATCGGTCGATCCTGAGAAGCAACAGGGAATCCGTCAGGGCGATAGAAGGATTCACCGAAGACGGAGAGGTCGATTGCGGCGATCTGGACATAAGAACGAAGAACGGATATCTGAGCATCATCGACTACGACTCGTTCATATCCTATCAGGGAGGAGATGGGAACAAGATCGCCCATGGAGAGAAGACGCAAACGATCGCAGACACTTTCCGCGGGAAGCGTGTTATGATCTCCGAGAAGATCTCCGTCATCGACAAGGATGGAACCGAATGGAAATACGTACTGCACTACGGACTCGCAGGTGCAATCTACATCTTCGAAGCCGAACCCAGGTTCAATGGAGGCTTGAGAAGCATCGACACCATAACCGACACGAACCTGATGACCGTGAAGGTCTGAAACACACAGGGACTGAAAGAGTGGGCCTGCCGGACCCACTTCGTCCCGATTCTCAAGAACCCGACATTCTGAACCTGAGATGGACGGAGAACTAGCACTATATCGTTCATCGTGCCCGAATGCGGGGCGATTCGACCATCAGAGCGACTCGAGGCCGGAGCCTCGCTGTAACCGTCGGTTTCGTATACCCGATTCCTCCGACTCGGATGTCACCCAGCTGGAAAGGTTTGTATGTGACCGCCCGGAACGGACGATCACTGGATGAAGTCCTCGGTGCGCTTCTCCTTCTCCTTGATCCTGGCGATCGCTGGATCGAGATCGGGCGCCTCCTCTCCGGGCTTGAGCCTGTTGAATGCTACGAGGACGGAAGCGAGCTTCGGGTTGTCCTCCATGCCGTAATGCTTCCTGATCATCAGGTCGCATGTGGGCGCGGGGCTGCAGGAGATGACATCCTTGCATCCGTTGGACGGATTCAGCTCGGGGAACGAGACGGGAGGCATGGTGAACGTCTCCCCTCCGTCGGCTTTGACGGTGGGGAACATGACGAATCCGTCCGACAGCCACACGACATCCTGCTTGTTGGCGTACTTGTGGGCGGTGAACGGGAACACCTCCTCTCCGATGATCTCCCCGTTTCCGGATTCGAGGATGACGGTGGGCTCCGGCGGAGGCCTGAACCTGGGGTCCTTGACTATGCAGATGACGGACTCCCTCAGAAGAGCCTCGGAGAAGCCGACGTTGTTCACTGCGATGTTGCCCATCGCGCGGACCTTGGCCTCCTCCTCCCTTACCTGCTCCAAGATCTCGGAATCGAGATAAAATGCGTGAACGACCCCTCTCAGAGCGCGGACAATCTCGAGCGGAACATCGCCCGGAGCATCGATATCGGTGGTCATATGCTCCGATTAGTGTCGAGACAATAAAAAGAGTTTTCGTCCAAGGGGCCGTATCTGGCTCCCTCGGACGTGTCATCCATCGTTCAGCTGATGTCGACCTCTTCCCCGTCCTCGAGGAAGCGGATGGACGAGTCGCGCTTGAGACCGAGGTCCCCTGCGACCTCCAGGGCCTTGATGATACCCGCAGGGACGGGACATGCCGTATGGGGGATGGCCTCCGCGGCCAGCTTGTATACGAAGGATTTGTCGAAAGGCGCCTCCACCTCCGCATAGGGGCTCATGGGCTCCAGCTTCCAGGACATCTTGAGGATGTTCGGGCAGTCGCTCTTGATCTCGATCTCGATGAGCCCCATGCCGTTGTCCTTGGCGGTGATGAGCGTCTTCATCTTGCATACGCCTGCGTCGACGCATACCCTGCAGTCTTCACTCATTGTCGTCACTCCTTAACCTGATAAGATTGTTTATTCCCGCCATCGAGCGTATATCCACAACACCGATGACCGCTATAATACGATTGTCCAATTCGATGGGGGTCACGATGACGCGTATCCCCTTGTAGGGACCGGAGGTGGTGATCTTGCGGATCGTGGTCCCTGCGTTCATGACCTCCTCGAGGACGGGACCGTCGTAGGCGTTGTCGATGACGGCTCCGTTCTCGATCCTGATGCCCAGGTTGTCCCTGGATTTGGCGCAGACG
>LVVU01000154.1:852-6540 GCA_006954465.1 Candidatus Methanoprimaticola hominis | reverse complement strand
CAAGGGATATCAGCTCTTTCCCGGAGTTCCTGGGGGTGAGTATGTCCTTCAGGTCGCGGTTGAACTGCATCCCGCCCATGATTGCCAATCCGGCGGTAACGGCGCCGACCTCCGCGATCTCACTGGTCGGACCCGTGCCGATGATGACGACATCGTCGTTCTTCAGCGTGAAAAGGGAGCGGACCTTGCTCGAGAGGTCCTCCTCCACCGGGTAATCGGATCCGGGGAAGATCAGGCTGCCGTCCTTGCAGATGAGAGTCGTCGCTCCGGTGGCTCCGGATTTGATGGCGGCGTCCCTCTCCTCGCAACCGAACCTGACATCCTTGGCCCTTCTGGGCACGCGGACGGCGCAGTCCTTGTCGCCGATGGTGAGGTCGCTGATGGATACAGGGGCGACATCCATGTGATAGGTGGCCTTGAAATCGGAACCCCTGTCGGTGAGGACGATCCCGCTCTTGCCGATGGTGATCAATCCATGGTCCTGGAGCTGCGAGAGGATGGTCCTCGTGCTGCCCTCTCCGATGCCGAGCTCCTGCGAAAGGCGCTTCCTTCCGACGGGTGCCTGCTCGTCGAGGCTCTGCATCGCCTTCCATACGTGATAGTCGTTGAACTTGGGTACAGGTCCCCCAAGCCTGCCCGCCCTCTGAATCATGATGGATGAATCGTTCATCCATGTTTTTAATCTTATGGGACGGCGTTGCACGGGGAGGTCTGGGTCGATGGAGCGCGATGGATGGGTGCGTCCCCGTCTAGAGGATACAATTTCCCGTTCCGGCGGCAGGTCATTTTTATAAGGACCCCTCCTACCAGCGATTCCGTGGCATCATCGCACGTCATCGCACGGTTCCGAACCGTGTTCGACGACGGAACGCCGGTTAACGCTGGCTTATATCGCGCGAAATAACGATAGGGTTTAAAAGAACAGAGGAAATCGGCCCGGCATGGCTCAAGAATCGACGGAACTCCTTGTAATCGAGAACGTCTCGAAATCCTTCGACGGAAGGTGCGTCCTCGACAACTTCAGCGCAAAACTGACGACCGGGAAGATTCTCGGACTCATCGGGAAGAGCGCTGCCGGGAAGAGCGTGCTCATCCACATGCTGAGAGGCAGCGAGGAGTACGCCCCGGACAAGGGCAAGGTCATCTACAACGTCAACCGCTGCTGCAAATGTGGCAACCTGGACCTCCCCTTCGCCGGGAAGCCCTGCTCCGACTGCGGCGGCGAGACCGAGACCCTCTCCGTGGACTTCTGGTCCCTGAAGCCGGACGACCCCCTCAGGCAGGCCGTCAAGGCCAGGACCGCCATCATGCTGCAGAGGACGTTCGCCCTCTTCGGAGACATGAGTGTGGTGGAGAACGTCATGGAGGCCATCCCCGAGAAGATCACCGGCGAGGCCAGGACCAGGCGCGCCATCGAGCTCCTGGAGCTCGTCAACATGACGCACAGGACCACCCACATCGCAAGAGACCTCTCCGGAGGAGAGAAGCAGAGGGTCGTCATGGCCAGGCAGCTCGCCAAGAACCCCCTGTTCTTCCTCGCGGACGAACCCACGGGTACGCTCGATCCGACCACCGCCGAGACCGTCCACCAGGGACTCATCGACTACGTCAGGGGCAACGGCATCTGCATGGTCTTCGCATCCCACTGGCCCGAGGCCATCGAGAGGATGGCCGACTCCGCCGCCCTCCTGGATGCGGGAAAGGTCAAGATGCAGGGCGAGCCCAAGGACGTCGCTGCCGAGTTCATGAAGGAGTACCACTTCGAAAGCGTCAAGAAGGAGGGCATCATGGGCGACCCCCTCATCGTCCTCGACGATGCCAAGAAGCACTACTTCTCCGTCGTCAGAGGAGTGGTCAAGGCGGTCGACGGCGTCTCCTTCGAAATCAGAGAGAGGGAGATCTTCGCCCTCGTCGGATACTCCGGAGCCGGCAAGACCACCACATCCAGGATGATCGCCGGAATGACCCCGGTCACATCCGGAAGCGTCAAGATCAAGATCGGAGACGACTGGATCGACATGTCCGAGAGCGGATTCATGGGCAAAGGGAGGGCCACCCCGTACATCGGATTCCTCCACCAGGAGTACACCCTCTACCCGTTCGACACCATCCTCCAGAACCTCAGCACCTGCATCGGCATGAAGATGCCTGCGGAGCTCGCGAAGATGAAGGCCATCCAGGTTCTCGTCAGCGTCGGATTCGACAAGGCCAATATCGACAACGTCCTCTACGCCTACCCGGACTCACTGTCCATCGGAGAGCAGCAGAGGATCGCCTTCGCCCAGGTCCTCATCAAGGAGCCGAAGATCATCATCCTCGACGAGCCCACCGGAACCATGGACCCGATCACCAAGACCATCGTCGCCAAGTCCGTCATCCGCGCCAGGGAGACCCTGGGAGAGACCTTCGTGGTCGTCAGCCACGACATGGACTTCGTCATGAACTGCTGCGACCGCGCCGCGTTCATGAAGAACGGAAGGGTCGTCGCAATGGGCGATCCCAAGGACGTCCTGGAAGAATTCGCTATGGAGCCCGTTCCCGAAGGGGAGTGAACCGTTGAAGCAGAAGATGGGGAGGCACCTCAGCTTCGTCGAATGCAGAGAGTCCATGGGACTCGGAGTCGGAGGAGGGCTGGCCATGAGGGCCACCATCTCCGAGTCCGGGAAGGACGTCGTCGCCATCGCCATGGGGCCCGGACGCAGGCACATCACCAAGCCGGTCTGCGAGATCACCTACGCCCTCAGGGAGGAAGGGATCGACACCAGCGTGCTCGTGGTGAACGCGGGTTCCGGTGTCCCGGCGGACGCTCCCGATATGACCACCGGATCCTACTTCGGACTGGATCCGATCGAGGTCGAGCGCATACAGCAGTTCAAGGTCGCGCTGATCCACCTGGGGAACGTGCGCCTGCATATCATCTACAAGGCGAGGCTCATCCTCAGGAACGTGGACATCCCCGCCATCATCGTGGCGCAGTGCCCCGTCGATTACGAGGACTTCGCCGCCATCGGAGTGAAGACCTCCAGGGTCATGCCTCCGGACGACAAGATACAGACCAAGGGGGAGATCGTGGAGATCGTCACCGGCGTCGTCAGGGGAGTCACATGCTCCCAGGACAAGCTGGACGAGATCGTCTCCAAGGTGCAGTCCATGCTTCCGGAGGGTTCGAGATGAAGGTCGTCGTCAACGGGAAGGAGAAGAAGCTGAGGGCGGGAGCAACGCTCGACCACCATCGCCGGGGAGCCCTATGTGAAGGGCTCGCTCATAGCGGTGCATCTCTCCGAGGAGAAGCTGGTCAAGGCCACCAGGGACTTCGAGATCTCCACGCCCAGGGGCACCATGGTGCTCCGCCTCAACGATTCGCCCGAGGCCGAGATATGGAGGCAGCAGACCGAGAAGGATCCGTCGCTCACCTCGAGATGGGTCACCCACGACATCATCTCCTTCGGAAGCTTCCCCACCTCCCTGGAGGTGGACCGCTCGGAGAACAGGTACAGGACCTACGACTGCTTCCTGGCGCTGGGCGGATTCGATAACCACACCACGTACATGATGATCGCCAGGGACAACCACAAGGGCTCCTACGGAGCCGGTTCCGGCATCATCGGGAGGATCACCGTCGGAAGGCACATCCTCGACGAGATCCGCGAAGGAGACGGGATCGAATCGATCCGCCCCCTCATGTCCGAGACCAGCACGGAGAACGTCAAGGTCACCGACGACCTCTCCTTCGTTCTGGAGGAGGGGTACAGGGTGGAGACCTACATGGGCATATCCCTGGACCACGCGTCCCCGGTCTCGGCCGAGCATGTCCTGATCCTCTCTAACTCCGGGGTCCTGAAGATGACGGAGTGCACGGGGAGCTACGCCGCCTGCTCCGAGGACCTCGACGTCGAGATCCCCGCGGAGGACATCCGCGTCAGGGACGAGGGCTCCGTGACCGTGAGGAACGGGGGGCTCGGCATGGGCCGCCTCTACCTGTACAAGCAGAGGCGCCAGCTCTCCGACGTCCACAACCACGCCGGCACCGTGACCAACGGGAAGGCGATGCTCGCCTATGCTCCGTCCGACAGCAGTGTCACCGTGGTGACCGATCCCCCGAGGGCATTGGCAGTCGGCATGACGCAGGCCGAGGGCGAGAGGTTCCTCAAGGAGGCCGGGATAACGGCCACCCGCACGGGGGACACATCGGACGATGCGATCATCGCCGAGCAGACCCCTGAGAGAACGCTCGAGGCGCTCAAGACCGGGAAGGCGGAGATATTCGGGGTCCCGAGGGACAGGATATTCAAGATCAAGCTGTCCGAGAAGGACCCGATCAGCCTGCACTACTTCAGGAAGGTCACCGGCCTCAGCCACAAGCCCGTCGGGATCATGAAGGTGCAGTTCACGTTCGAGGGCCTCCCGATGGTCACCTTCTACGGGGACGAGAACCGCGGGAAGAACCTCTACCCCCAGGACCCGTTCAAGAAGGTAAAGAAGGGGGACATCGGACTGACCAACCAGGCCAGGCCCCATCACGGCCTCATCGGTATCAGATTGGAGGACAGCAAGGAGTTCGGACCCACCGGCGAGGAGGGATACGGAACCAACATCGTCGGGAAGTTCGACGACGACCTCGACAGGCTCATGAAGGACCTGAAGGAGGAGGACACGATCTACATCACGGAGGAGGACCTATGAGCGAGAAGAGAGAGACCAGACTGTTCATGATATCCCCCGGATCCATGCTCACGCCGGACCAGCTGGTCCGCATGATCCATTCCTTCGGCATGGAGGCCACGGTCAAGGAGACATGCTACGGATGCCTCGTGGAGGGATCCGCATCGAACGTCAGGACCATCCTGTCCAAGGTCAGGGAGAAGTACCGCAACGAGGTCTTCTCCAAGATCAGGGCCTACAGGTGCAGCGACCCCGTCAGATGCAGGGCGCAGCATGGGACAAGGCCCGGTTACGCGCAGCTGGAGGAGGAGTGGGCACTCCTCCCCAGGATACAGCACGGCCTCGAAGAGGTCGAGAAGGGAGCGAGATACAAGGCTCCCGAAGAGAGGAAACGCATTCCCGTAAACGATTTCAAGAAGATTTGCGAGGCTCAGCAATGAAGGTGTTCATAGATCCGCCCAACAGCCTGGTGCTCTACGACCTCGTCGAGAGGTTCGGACACGAGCCCCTCAGCGCGATGGCCGCGATCCAGGAGAGGGTCGACAACCTGGAGGTCGACATGCCTCCCATGAACGTGACCCTGGACGACGTCGTCAAAGGACTCAAGTACGCGGGGGTCGAGGTGCCCTCGGGAATCAGAGGAAGGCTCGCCCTATGGGGCCCCCTCATAGAGGAGGCCGATGCGGCCATCGTGATGGAGGACTGCCCCTACAGCTTCGGATGCGTAGGATGCGAGAGGTCCAACCTCATGGTGAAGTACCTGCTGAAGAGGCGCGGGATACCCGTATTGCACACCACCTACCCGGAGGATGACGAGCAGGCGACCAACTTCGTGGCCCAGGCCAAGGAGTTCCTGGAGGGATTGAAGTGACCATCAAGATCGCACAGCTGTCCTGCGGTACCGAGTACAGCAGCGTCCAGTATGAGATAGAGAAGGCCGCGAGATCGGTTGGAGCGAGGATCGTCTACCCGGACGTGTCCGCTGCGGATATCGACGAAGCGGTGAAGAGATTCGGATTCAGTCCG